>DQIO01000155.1 GCA_020793555.1 Methanosarcinaceae archaeon
GCGGCATGTTCTCCTGTTGCTAATAAGCTGCAATCTCATTTTTTTTCATTTATTTATTGTGGGTTATCTCGGTCTTGATGTTGTAGCAGACATTGGAATCACCCTCGAAGCCCCTGTTGTAAAATGCATATTATGCCACAAATGCGAAAAGGAATGCCCCGAAGATGCATTGGTCATAGTCGAGAAAGACGGAAAGAGGTTTGTGAACATTGACAGCCAGAATTGCCTTGGCAAAAGTTGCAGGCGCTGCGTTTTGATATGTCCCGAGCAGACTATGAATCATTCATTGTTGACGGTGAAGTGAAAGTGGAGGACATGTTTGAACATCAGGAAATATGCGGGTTCTGGTTACAATTTATGATTTTCAGAAAATAATAAAACGTCTCATAAGGCAAGTACAAATGTATTTATGTAAATGTTGTATATAATTATACATTACAAATTTGCTAAACGGAGGAATTTACAATGCAATTAGCAAATAACAAAACCCAAAATGACTCACGAACTGAATCTATTGAGAAAATTGCAAAAGAAGCATCCCATAATGCGGTAAAAAATGCATTTAATCACGGAAGATCAGTAACCATACAACAAGGTGAACATATTGTTAAAAAATATCCAGATGGGTCTATTGAAATTATTCGAAAAGTCCAAAATAGTTCAGTAATACCAGAGAAAAGACAATATCATCTATGAAACGTATGAGAGTATTTGCAGGGCCAAATGGGTCCGGCAAAACAACGCTGGTTAGTCAGTTTATCAAACAAGGCGATAAGCTAATTAATCCAAATCGCCACATAAATCCTGATTATCTTAATTCAATTGATGTGCTTTGTTTTGATAACTTTGGATTAAAAATTGATGAAAACGATTTTCGAGGCTTCATATCAGAGTCTCCATTTTTCCAAGGTTGCAACATTGACATCAATGATCTCAAAATCGAAAACAACTGTTTTAACATAATAAACAAAAGTTCGTACATGGGTTCAATGTTAGCTGATTTTCTAAGACATTCTTTCATAAAATCAGATGAAGCATTATTTTCATATGAATCTGTTTTGGCACATGAATCAAGAGTAAATTTTCTTGAAACTGCAAAAAACAACGGATGGTTAGTGTATTTATATTTTGTAAGCACAAAAAATCCTGACATTAATTGTGATCGTGTGGAAGAAAGAGTATTAAAGGGAGAACATAATGTTCCCCATGACAAAATCCGCAGTCGATACTCACAGTAACACGATAATTTATTCGCTGCTTTACAACATTGTAGAAGAGCATACATTTTTGATAATTCAGAACAAATGGAGTTAGTCGCTGAAATAAAGCCAGATAAATCATTGATATTATCAAATGAAGATTCCATCCCAACATGGCTAAATGAATGTGTGTTATCAAAGATTAAATGAGTGGGAAATGTTGGTTTCAAAGGCTTAATTTGATGGGGATTAAGTGTTGCTTTTGTCGTTTTTTATGAGAATTAGGCGACAAATGCAAGCGACGAAACGACAAACAGAAAAACGACACGTTAAGCGACATTAATGCTAAGGCAAAAGATACTGCGTAGTTCCTTATTCAAACTTGAAGAAAATGGGGCTTTTCTAAGGGAACTTTGCATTATATGAAAGAAATGCTAAGGATGATAAGCCGTTTACTCTGAATGCTCATGTGAGGGTGGAGATGTGGGATTAATAGAGTTTCAGTATAAAGCCTCGTCAAACGTTGCGATGGCACACCCAGCCGCAGCAGAGCTGCGGGGTATAACGATTAAGATCAATATAATATTTAGCCTTTATCTTTATACAAATCTGAATTTTTAATTTATCTACATATCATCAATCATTTCTAATAATGAAATTTGTTTGACCTTATGAATTTCATCCATTGGATAATATTCTATGGGATTAAATTCTTCATTTATTTTGCTTCCATCATGGATAATTGTAATTAACTTTCCATCCATTTTCATTAATCTACATTTGAAAGTTTCATTCTTTTTAGTACTTACTTCGACAAGCAAAAATCCTTCTGAGTAAATACTGTGTTCTCTAGCAACATATGTTAATGATAGAAAAAGAATAATAAATATCATAAGTCCCCAAAATAATGAAATGTTCTCATCACTCAATAATACATACATGAAAATAAATATTATTAATGAATTGAACCAAGTTTCAAATTTAAAAATCATTTTTTGATAGGTAATTCCTATGATTTTAAATAAATGTTCGGGGATAAAATTACTAATTATTCTATTGTAAATGTCACCCTCACCTCTATTTAACATTGAATTGAAAAAATTTCTTTGCAATATTCTTAAAGGACAAATTAATATTGGATATTGAGTCAATTTCATTTTACTTATTTTTAAGAAAAAATCTTTGTAATCATATGAATAACTATTTAAAGTAGTTTTAATTTTTGCAGACTTAATTACAAATGATGCATAATATAAGCCAAATAGATTAACTATTAAATTCATGTAATCGTTTTGTAAAAAATATTCCATTAATTTTGGGATAAAATAAACAACAATTCCACTAACGATTACCAGAACTATAATCTTTAATAGTATTTTGTATGAAATCTTAGAAAAGATGAAGTATAAAATAGCATATATAAAAAATATTAAAAACCCAGAAACAATATTTGACGATTTTAAATATTCTGAAAATAAATACAATATAACTAATTGCACAATGAAATATTGTGTAAGAAAATCGAAACCAGAAAGATATAAATCTAATTTATCAGTTCTTACAGGCTGAAAAAGGGATGAATAATATCCAAAATAAAGAAATAAAATTCCAATTAAAGTAATTGTTATTGTTTGATTATTTGAAAAATAATCAAAAACACTCATATTGAAAGCCATAAAAGTTGTATTTACATCGATCAAATTAATTACCTTTGTTATAACAATACAAATTATTGAATATATTATATAATGTTATACTTAAAAAATATAACGCTTTTTATGTAATTTTTATGATTATCTTTGAATTAAAACATTGTATAACACGGTTATTATTTTGAAGGTTTTTTATTCTTCCGTTAGATGTGTGAATTTAGGAATTATTAGCACTAAATTTTATTCTTTTATTTTGTCAATATTAAACTTCTGAATTCCACTTCAGTAGATTTAACGACTTTTTCTTAATCATATTTTGCACTCATTTTTTTTAAAGTTTTATTTGAATCTGATCACCTAACCGAGCATAGGCTTCCCCTCCAGCAATAACTATCCCTGTACTGAATTGTACAGGGTCTTCATATACTTAAATAAAACAATTTCTTGCTTTGAATCATTAGGTGGTTACCATCAGACTTCAAAAAAATGAACATAGACATTTTTTTGGCAGACAACTGTATAAATTACTGAATATTTAAGGGACTCTGACTATCTCATAAAGTTGCGTACACTTTTTTCATGTTATATAGGTGGTGCACAACCGCATTTATGCATATAGAAAAAAAGTGGATCTCCACAACATTGAGTGAGTAAATATTCGACGGGATGAACAGGATTTACAGGATGGGGCAGCCCACTCATATCCTGTCAATCCTGTTCATCCTGTCCATTAATTCAGGTAATGTGATTTCCATGTTTGAAAACATATCCTGAATAGTGATGTTACCCACACAATGTTAAAGAGAACCAAAAAAGTGTACGCTACTGCCAACTAGGCGCAAAAACGACAGATCGATTTTTAAAACAGATCATATGACATCACTTTGAAAACAATATATATAAACTTCAAGTCAATTCGAAGCTTAAGAATGGGCTAAATAGTACAAAATCCTAGTAGATACAAGGAGTAAAAACCTATGCTAAACACACGTAAAATACTAACTTTACTTTTCATATGTACTTTAGTCACAGCCACCCTTTTGGTATCCGGTTGCACTGAAGATATAGATGATGCAGAGAATATGAACAACGAAGAAATTGAATCTGAAACTATTTCCATAGATGATATAACTGATGTAAAGTGGCAGTGGTCGGGACTTATTGAAAATGAACCTGCCAGCCGATCAGTGATTCCTGATCCGGAAAAATACACCATCCTGTTCTCTAAGGAAGGCACATATTCCATAAAAGCCGACTGCAACGTTGGAAGTGGAAGCTACACACTGCAAGGAAACGATCTTACATTAGCACCGGGACCAATAACACTTGCATACTGTGGTCCTGACTCGCTGGATAATCAGTATCTTTCCTTGTTGGGCAATGTAATAACTGTTTCACTGGACAATGACCAGCTTGTTCTCGGCATCGGAGAGAACGGCGACCGAATGCTTTTTGTCGAAGAAAATATCGAATCTCTTGATGAGATCATTGATATTGAATGGCAATGGTCAGGATTAACTGAAACACTTCCGGCCAGCCAATCCATAGTTCCTGATCCGGAAAACTACACACTTGTCTTCAAGTCGGATGGGGGATACTTAATTAAAGCAGATTGCAACGTTGGAAGTGGAGACTACACACTGGAAGGAAAAGATTTCACATTGGCATTGGGACCAATGACACGTGCATACTGTGGTCCTGACTCGCTGGATAATCAGTATCTTTCCCTATTGAGCAACATGACAACCGTCTCAACAGATAATGATAAACTTGTTCTCAGCATCGGAGAAGATGGCGACAGAATGCTTTTTGTTAAAGGAAACGTAGTCGAACAGTGAAATACCTGTTTCGACTATTTTTTTCCCGTAGGGACATGATTGGTCAGTACCAATTTATCCATGTTGTAGTTTTTGGCGAAAAGCCATCATAGCTTCCATAACTTCTTGTGTTGTTTTCTCGTGGTTGAATGTCCGCCAAAGACATTGACTCACAATAGAAGAATGGTTAGTTTTTGATAAATACTTAATCTGCACGGAAATGTACTGATTTGCTATGAAATATATTTTTCTCTCATCCCTGAAGAAAATGAATCTTTCTGATATGTGTATAAGGTGGGTGTTTTCACGGCCACTCTCATTCCATCATCAATGAAGTGCGTGAGGTGCGTTCCAAACGCACGAAAATCATGTGAACCACAACATGCGCTGATACCAAAAACAATAAAACCAATCCTCTCAAACACATACCCATGCCTAAG
>DQIO01000154.1:0-2927 GCA_020793555.1 Methanosarcinaceae archaeon
AGAATTGATGCCCTAGATATCGATTTAGAACCAAAATGAAGTTGTCAAAGATGGGTTATAATATGGAGATCTATAGACAATATATATATTTCCATAGGTAATCATGTATTCATATAGTCCATACAATATCTATGGCATCCTGTACAGAAATTTAGTGTATCATCTAAAAAAATATACCACTCATTACGGCTTTAAATCAACTTTGGACCACACGAACTAACACTATACTCCAAAATCCCACCAACCTTTTCCATCGCCTCACGCACCCCACTTTCATTCTCCCCGGTCACGATTGAAAACACCGTATCCCCGAGCATTGCCTGTGAAGCCATGCCGCCAACAGATCCCACACTTTCAATGATGTCCAGCGCGCGTTCACTCACAAGTCCTGTCTCAATTGCGAAATCTCTGGACTGTATCATGAAATTCTCAATCGTGGGTGCCTTTAGAAGTGCCTTTAATGCCTCCCTGCCTGCTGAATTTATCTGGCGGACAGCGCGCGTGTCCTCTAGCACAGACTTTGTAGATATCTCTCCTAAAACAATGCACAAGACCTTGTAGTCACTCGCAGGAATGCGGTCAACTTCACCAAATGGCGGTGCGCCCGCGCGCGTTCGTATCACGATCCCGCCATGTGATTGTGCCATCACATCACCCAGCCCGCTTCCATTCTTCACTTCCGCCACATGCGCGGTCTCTGTCAACTGCTCTGCGGTAAGGTCGAGTGACAGCGCGCGGTTCAATGCATATGCTGCACCCAATGCACCAGCGCCGGATGCGCCGAATCCGCATCCTATGGGGATATTTGCCGTGCTCTTGACCATAACCTGCGCATCGGTTAACAGCTCAACAACAGTATGTATCGCTCCTTCTTGCACAATTGAGCCATTCAACTTTACTGTGGTCTGGTCGATCGATTCATCTACCAAAACACTGGTTTCGACACCGCGATCAAGCACAATGCCGCATCCTGTTGAACCCATGCGGCGCGGGTCATCATTAGTATGTATCTCAAAAAAGCCTGTAATATGTGCGGGTGCAAAAGCTCTCGACATGACTGTGCCTTTCAATGAAGGCATCACGACTCTCCCTTTGCCTCGAATATTTCATACAATTCATCAAGTAGCGCACATGCGATGAAATGTTTTTTACCACTCATGTGTAAAGGTTTGAGAACTTCCCTGCCAATTATGTAAACCTCATTCTCGTCAGCACCTATCCCACCTTTGCCGACTTCATTTGCTACGATCATATCAAGTTTAGATTCATTAAGAGTATTCCAGGCACGTTCCATCAATTCATCAGGTGTCACACCAGTCTCGGCTTTGAATCCGGTTATAACAAGTCCGGGATGTTTTTCGCGGGCTTCCTTTATCAGTTTTCGGGTAGGTTTAAACTTAAGGACCAGTTTCTCTCCGGACTTGATCTTACTTGATGCAGCATCGATGGTATAATCAGATATCGCTGCCGCGCTGATAAGGGCATCATATCCTCTTCCAAGTTCATCCAGTACTGCATTTGTCATGTCATTGGCACTTTCAGCAAAGATCTCTTTAATTCCCGGGATCCCAAGAAGGTTCTTATGGACTATGGTCACATCTGCACCGCGCCTGTACGCTTCAAATGCAATCTCAATACCGGTTTTTCCAGATGATCGGTTTGTCAATATTCTAATCGGGTCGATCGATTCAGCATTTGCACCGCTTGTAACTATGATCCGCTTACCTGCGAGATTCCAGTTTCCAAGTGCACGCTCGGCACTCAGCACGATCATCTCGTTCGTTGCGAGTTTCGCGATCCCTTCCTCAAGACGAGGATCAATGAATGTAACACCCCATTCCTTCATTTTCTCGATATTCGCGGTAACAGCCGGATGGTTATACATTGCCCCGTGCATAGCCGGAACCACGATCACAGGAACATTTGAACCAATCGCAGTTGTTGCAAAAGTCGTAACAGGCGTATCATCGATACCCTGTGCCATCTTTCCAATCGTATTTGCTGTAGCCGGTGCGATCAACAGCAGGTCTGCACGTCCCTTTAGTCCGCAGAATTCGACATGCTCAATCTTTCCTGTCAGTTTTGTAATAACGTCGTTCCCTGTTGCATAACCAAGTGCATCCGGGTGGATGATACGCTCTGCTGCAGGGGTAGTCACAGCATAAACATCGGCACCGTTGCGTATAAATTCTCTTGCAAGTTCGACAATACGCACGGCTGCAATACTGCCTGTCACTCCGATCACAATCGTTTTGCCGACAAGTGATCTACTTTTTTGCTCTTTGATCCAGAGTGTAGGATGTGAATTAATATTGGTCATTGCACATATTTTGGTATTATACTAATAAGTAGATTGCCATAATGTTCACCAAGTTAAATGATGGTATTTGTGGTGTGGAAATCAGTATGATTTTTATTGTATGAATGTTTATTTTGAAAGCGATGATTGAAAAGGAAAAAGTTATCGATAATTTCAATGTCCTTTTTGGAAAGATATCAGGTAAGGATAAACTTGAAGACCAGGTGGACATGTTGCAATCTCACATTGTCGAACTTGAAATTGATATTAAAAGACTTCAAACCCGGCTTGGAAAGAGAGATCACATATCAAAAACTTCAGTTTCTGCAAAACAGGAAATTGAGTATAAGTTAAATGAAGCGAACATAAAGATCGAAACGCTAATGCATGAGCGCAATGAACTGAAAAAAGAAGCATCGGGTCACATTCGATTCAGGGGTATGGATACTCTCAACCCTCTGAGATTTTCGGAATACCTTTCCCAGTTAAAATCTTTAAAATCCGATTCAGAAACACTCATCACAGCGTATATCCCAAAGGGACAGTCATTATCCGACCTTAAAAACTCAAACGATATTGTGGAACAAATTGATGAAAACAGCCAACATTTGCTGGGCAAGATCGATTC
>DQIO01000154.1:3148-5101 GCA_020793555.1 Methanosarcinaceae archaeon
ATCAGATCGTAAGAAGCAGTGTGAAAGCAAAGCATACAAAAGGAGGATTTAGCCAAAAAAGGTTTGAAAAACTCCGGGATGAAGATATCGCACATCATATTGAAAAGGTGCAAAAAATTATCAAGAAAGTGCTTGATGATGATGTTGATGTCAACAACATAGATTACATAATTACAGGCGGAGATCAGCAATTGGTTAGACATGTTATGGATGGTCTGGCAGATGACATTCCTGTGATCGAAAAGACCATGGATGTAAAGATCGAGAAACACAATGCCGATGCAATTCTGAAAAGTGCACTAAGCAGTCGCAGGTATTTGCTTTAGGAATAACATTGGCATAGATTGAATGATAAGGGACTGGATAAACAATTATCATGATCACAAAGGATGAACTTGCAGGAATTATTGATGTACTTGGTGCTGCGACCATTGAGGAAATTCGCCTTATCGCGCACGAACTTGCGGAGATCAGAAGGCTTGAGGTTGTTGATTCAGGGGATTTAGAGCAACTTTGTGAATCTGCATTAGGCAAGCATTTGATCGAGACAGTTTCTTCGGAGGAAGTAGAAGGTGCAGGTTCGGATGAGACTTATTACATATCCGGACCAAATGCGTTTCCCGATATTCCGCATGAGCTGAGTGAAATAATAGACATCCTTGAATTGTCAAAACGCGAGGTTGATATGAGCAAGGTTTCCAAAAGTTTTTCTTCTCGATTGAAACAGCGTGCAAAAAGACTTAATGATAAGATCGATTCATTTTCCGGTGAGTCGGCGAATGCTGCTGATCTCACAAGGCTTGAAAAACGTTACAGTGACCTGCTAAACCTCTATTATGATTATGATTTCTGGCTGCCAGGGGGTATATCAGATATTGAAGACAAAATATTGGATGTTAGTGAACGACTTGAACAGCTAAAGTCTGCACAAGCTATTTGATGTTTGGATACGAATTAAACGGATACTTATGGCAAGAGATAGACGTGATTCATATTATTGGCAGGCAAAGAGAGATGGCTATCGTTCGCGTGCTACCTTCAAACTTACGCAGATCAACAGGAAATTTGAAGTTATCAACGAGGGTGATACGATCGTTGATCTTGGAGCAGCCCCCGGGGGATGGCTACAGATTGCAAAAGAACTGTCAGGCGGACGTGTTATTGGTGTTGACCTGCAACGGATCAAACCCATAGATGGTGTTGATACCATCAAAGGTGATATGACAGCCGATAGAACGATCGAGAAGATTATCAATCTTGTAGGTAAGGACGGCGCAGATGTTGTGATATGTGATGCTGCACCAAATCTTTCTGGTAATTGGAGTCTGGATCATGCGCGTTCAATCGATCTTGTTACTTCTGCACTTGGATGTGCGAAAAAAATACTCAAACCACAAGGACACTTTGTTGTCAAGGTGTTCGAAGGTGACATGTTCAAGGGTTTTATTGATAAGGTACGTAACAATTTTACATATGTACGTGCGTATACGCCAAAAGCATCAAGGTCGCAGAGCGCAGAGATTTATATCATAGGTAAAAAGTTCCTGACCGCACCACTGAGGAAAGGTGATGAGTTTGAGGTCACTATCAAGAAACTCGGTTCAAGTGGCGATGGTGCGATTACTATTGAGGGGTTTGTGACATTTGTCAAGGATGTTGAAGTTGGTGAACATGTTCGCATCAAGATAAATGATGTAAAACCAAACTTTGCATTTGCGAATGTTATCGAGCGGCTTTAGGCGCGTTTGGAAAATTCTAATTGACTTTACGACAGTTGAGTAGCCGGAGGTCGTCATCGACCTCCCTATTACAGACACTTATTATGCTATGTGAGATTGTTGAAAAAGTAGCAAAATCGAAACATTCTAATCAATGCTTGTAAGTAAAACGCTATGCAGCGTCATGCCGTATTTGTTTAGTAAGTTGGAATGCCTCGAAATATGGATTTTTTCG
>DQIO01000153.1 GCA_020793555.1 Methanosarcinaceae archaeon
ATTGTATCATCGACATGACACTAGTATAATATCTATTATCAAAAAAGGAAAACATTTTCATCAATCCATCTTATTTAGAAAGACCAACAATTATTAAAAAAATCATGGAAATTACATGACTGATCAAAAGGGGGATAAAACAATTGAATAATAATTTATTTGCAGACCGGATGAGTATAGCTCATAAGTCTTTTATCAGGGAAATATTAAAGGTCACCGAGGATTCAAATATCATTTCATTTGCTGGTGGACTTCCAAATCCCGCTTTTTTTCCAGTCAAAGAAATTGCAGAAGCAGCAGCCAAAATCCTTGAAACGGATGGTGGAAACGTACTTCAATACAGCTCAACTGAAGGTTATTTGCCTTTAAGAAAATACATAGCTGAAAGATATTTTTTAAAAAATGGATTAAAAATAGATCCTGACCAGATATTGATTACTAACGGCTCACAGCAGGGATTAGATCTAATTGGAAAAGTATTTTTGAATAAAGGGGACAGGGTTATAATGGAAAGCCCGGGTTACTTAGGAGCCATTCAGGCATTTTCGATGTATGAACCTATATTTGAATCAGTATCAATGTTGGATGACGGAATCGACATTGATATGCTCGAAAAAACAGTAAGGGATAAACGAATAAAGCTGGTTTATACTGTCCCTACATTTCAGAATCCATCAGGAATAACATATTCTACAAAAAAAAGAAAAGATGTTGCAAATATTCTTGAAAAACATGATATCATTTTAATTGAGGACAATCCTTATTATGAACTAAGATTTGCAGGAGAAGATCTGCCTTTGATAAGGAATTTTCTGGAAGATAATTCAATCCTTTTGGGCTCATTTTCAAAAACAATTTCACCTGGATTAAGGCTGGGATGGATTTGTACTACCAATGAGATAATGGAGAAGATAATTATTGCAAAGCAAGCATCTGACCTTCATTCAAATTACCTTGCACAGAGAATTGCTTATCAATATTTGATTGATAATGACATCGATGAACATATTGTAAAAATAAGAGACGCCTATAAAATAAGAAGGGATTTAATGGTATCTATGATATCAGAACATTTTCCTGAGGAAATAGAATTTACAAAACCTGAAGGAGGGATGTTTTTGTGGATCACTCTTCCTGAGAAGATTTCATCTCTGGACTTGTTTGAGTACGCAATAAAAGAAAATGTCGCCTTCGTACCGGGAAATCCATTTTATGTAAATGGTGGTGGAAATAACACATTGAGGTTAAATTTTTCCAATTCAGATGAAGAACAAATTGAAATCGGAATTAAAAGATTGGCAAATATTATAACAAAATACTTTCCTTGATGTAGGAAAAAATTGAACTTAAATTAATAACAGAAAAAAATTCAAGGAATAGAGAATGAGCTCAAGTTGCCCCCCTCTCGCCTTCACCCTGCCCGTGTGCCCGTCCTTTTACAATTTATCCTCGCTGCAAAGTGACAAGGAAGGGCAGTTTACACAATGGCGGCAACAGATTATATATAATGAAATCGAATGTTAATTATTAACACCATAGGAATGAAACAATATTGTGACAATAGCCATAGAAGTTGTGTATGAAGATAACGTTTTTAAACCGCTTGGACATGTTGAAGGTCTAAATGAACATGAAAGGTTGGTTGCGGTTTTTTCCCAGCTTCCTGTCAAAAAAGATCTGCGTGATGTAGCTAGAACAATGACACATGACGAAGCTACGGCAATGCAGAAACTTATTGATGAAGAGTTCGAAAAAATTGAAGGCGAATGGTAGATTAGCTGTTGATACTAACGCTGTAATCGCCTACAGGGAAGGTATTAATGAAGTATGTAAATTGATAGATGAAGCAGATGTAATTATTTTACCGGTTACTGTTATGGGTGAGCTTCTTTACGGCGCTTTGAATAGTGGAAAGACTGAATACAACGAACAAATTATAAAAAAATTCGCAGCGTATTCTCTTGTCATGCAGGTTGATGAAGCAGTTACCACACGTTACGCTAGTGTCATGTCAATAATACAATATCGTCAATATATGATTTGACACTGTCCTATTTTCCAGTTTTTTTTAAGACGCAGATTCACACTGATTTACGCTGATTTAAGGTTGCATCTGCATTAATCAGCGTAAATCTGCGTCTAATATATTTGTTGAAATTACTGTATTTTGGAATCGTTTAATACTAATCTATGCACCACATAATCGACACTTTTAAGTTGACACAACACTAGAGTGCGTTTCAATCTTAAAAAAAGAGGAACTCCTATTCCTGAAAACGACATATGGATTGCAGCCGCATGTTTAGAGCTCGAAGTTCCGCTTCTTAGTCAGGATGCCCATTTTAAACATGTTGAAGGGTTAGACGTTTGTGGCTGGTGAATCTCCATCATCTGTTGCTCTTGCAATAAGGGGTATATACGAACTACAGGGGACACAGAGTTTTCAATGCATCTGTTCTCTGTGTTCTCCTGTGGTTAAAATTGAAATGATTTCACCCCTCTTCGCCTTCACCCTGCCCTGGTATCCGTCTCAATCTGCTCCGCCCAGCCTTGTGGTGTGAGGGGCTTGCTGGCGCTTTTTGATTATTACTGCAATTACTGTTAATGTTAAGAGGTTTGCAAATGTTGTGGGCAGCTCATTCTCTTTAAAAATGTGCTAAAAGTGGTGTGAAGAGTGAGATAAAGAGGAGATATGAGTGGATATTGGGCTAAAATTGTCTAATTCAGCCAAAGTTCGACAAACTATTTTTATAAAGATGAAAACATATCGCGAGTGCTTGAGTGCATGAAAATTGCGGGCTAAAACGACAATCTCATAAATACCATAATAATTATTATCCTATATCTATATTTCTATTAATATAATGGCGATTGCTTTCTTTTTATTCGAAAAAATAATATATTGTCAAAGATTCAGAAAAAATATATTTTCCGATTTACCATTTAATTTGAAGACTATACCTGGAATTTTTGTGTCAATTTCTAATATTACTGCTTTACTAACGGCATTGACTGCTTTTAAAGTGGGGAGATTAGACTTAATTAGATCTCCAAGTGCTTTTAGAAGTTTGTCAATCTAAGGGCTTGGAGGCAAATTTTAAGGATAAAGAATGTGTATAGGCGTTTGATGTGGTTTTAAAGGTATTTGTTGCATTTTGCCATTGCCTCATATTACAATATTATTGAAAGAGCACTAGAAACTTAATCAACCAACCCAAAAATGTGAGCTATGCAAATGTACAACATAATAGCAGTTGACATATCAGGACGCCATAAGATTAATGATCGCTACTATATGGTATGCGCAGCTGTATCAGTGTCGATCACTGCAGACCATATCGAGAAAGTGAATCAGATCAAGATCAAACCATTCTGGCTGGACTCAGCACCTGAGTTAACGGATATCATACAAGTCATTGAGGATACTGCAAAAGAGATCGAGTTTGAGGGCATCATCATAACCGAGCACGGGGAAATGTATAACCAGCCGGAAAGAGTGGTTGCAAGCATGTTCTCACGCGAGTTCAAATATCAGGAATCACTGGGGGAACGTAGTTCCATCGAACTGGCACACCATATATCACTTTGCACACGAAATCTTCTTTTAAGTGAACTTGGAATTGAGAGTTGATAGAATTTTGTTACAATTGAAAGCACAGTCACAATTACAATTACAATTATAATTGTAGAATGTTTGAAGGAATCATAAACTATGAAACGCACAATCCTTGTCCAGCGAAATGAAACCATAAGCGATGAGTCAGAAAACATACGAAAACTCATAGAATTGCAGGATCTGGCAAGATCTGCAAACTATAAAGTGGTTGGTGATGTTACACAAACGAGAGGACCTGACAGAAAGTACCAGATCGGGAGCGGAAAGGTTGAAGAACTTGCTTTTATGGTGGAAGAGTTGGATGCTGATGGGATCATCTTTTCAAACCAGTTGAGTACAACACAGATATACAACATATCTGAGACCTGCAAGTGTGAAGTGATTGACAAGTTCCAGTTGATCCTTGAAATATTTGCGAAGCGGGCAACCACAAAACGTGCTAAACTTCAGGTTGAACTTGCAAAACTCCAGTACGAACTTCCAAAAGCAAAGGCAATCGTGTCACTTCTTAAAAAGGAAGAGCGCCCGGGGTTTATGGGACTTGGCAGTTATGAGGATTCCTATGAGCAAGACATCAAAAGCAGGATAAGCCGAATACGGAAAGAGCTTGCAAGTGTCCAAAAAGACAACGAATCCCTTCGAGTCAAGAGGCATGAACGTGGATTTTCAATTGTAGCACTGGCAGGCTATACCAGTGCCGGAAAAAGTACGCTTTTCAATGCACTTGTAGATGAAAATGTGCACGTTGAGGATATGCTTTTCACAACACTTCTGCCCATAACACGCGCACTGAATACCCATGGGCGCCGTGTACTTCTTACTGACACGGTTGGCTTTATTGAAGACCTGCCGCACTGGATGGTTGATGCGTTTCGTTCAACACTGAACGAGATTTTCCTTGCCGATGTGATCATTCTGGTTGTTGATGCCAGTGAATCTCCTGACATAATGCGACAAAAACTTGTCACCTCACATGATACATTCTGGGAACAGATCGATGGAGTGCCTATCGTCACTGTGCTGAACAAGGTTGACAAAATTACGGAAGATGAATTGGAAGCGCGACTTGAAAATGTAGGGTACCTTGCTCCAAATCCTGTTGCAGTATCTGCAAAGAACGGCATGGGATTCGATGAACTTAAGATGGAGATATACAGGCAACTCCCGAAATGGAAACGCGACAAGGTTTCATTGCCAATGTCGGAATATGGAATGTCAATCGTTTCATGGTTGTTCAATGAAGGTATTGTGCACAACATCAATTACAAAGATCGGATCATTGTTGATTTTGAAGCGCGTGATGAGATTATTCTAAAAGCAAGGAATATCGAAAAAAAGAATGAATATGGGTATAAGCATGACGATATGACATAATAATATGTTACTTGTATAGTTGATATTTTTAGTGCAAAATTCAAATCTATACGAATCGAAACCAATGCGACCGCCGTCAGGCGGCATTTTCCATAATATACT
>DQIO01000152.1 GCA_020793555.1 Methanosarcinaceae archaeon
CTAAGAATATAATTATAAAAGAGATTATTGCTGAATCTCTTGGAGTGATTCTATCAGTAAGCCAACCAAATAGCGGTCTCCCGACTCCATTAAAAACAGCAAATACTGAGACCGCCATTGCTGCTGTTGCAGGAGTCAAATGAATGATCTCTTGTCCTACCGGGCTCGAAATTCCAATTGCCATGAGCCCGCTTAATGTACCTATTACATAACACAACCACAATCCATGGAAAGTCGAAGTTCTAAGCATTTTAGAAGTATTATAATTTACAATAGGGGCCGCAGCTTCAGAGGGATTCCATCCGGCAGGTGTCCATTGTGGAGGGGGGAACTTAAGAGGCATTGCCAATAAAATAATGAGTATGAGGAAGACTATTCCCAAAATATTAAATGTCTGAAGCGGTCCATATAGATCAATAAGCAATTTTGCCAAAGGAGCGGTTATAAATGGAGATAATCCAAAACCCACTATTGTCAAACCAACTGCTAAGCCTTTTTTATCCGGGAACCATCTCGTTGATACTGCAATTGGTCCCCCATAAACTACACCTACTCCCCCTCCGGCAATTAACCCATAACTAATTATTAATATCGTTATACTTGATGAAAAACTAGCTAATATCCAACCAAGACCAACTAATACTCCACCTAATATCGTTATGTTTCTGGGACCATATTTATCTAAGAGACCCCCTGCAATTGGCATTAATATCGCAAAAGATGCCAGAAAGAACATATATGGCAATCCACTTTCAGTTGCACTTATATCAAACAATTGTTCTATTGGCTTTCTAAAAACACTCCATGAATAAACACTGCCTAAACATAGATTTATTATTAATCCAATTGCAACGAAAATCCATCGTCCTTCTTCTGCCGGTAATCCATAAACTTTTATTTTCTCAGTCATAGTTCATCCCCACGCATATTTATACTGCTTGATGTTTTACGTTTTGAAAAAAGTGCAGAAGATAATTTGGCCGGAGGTGTGAAGCAATGTAGCTTTTTATTTGCTGTTATCCGAATCTCGGCTCTGCCGAGAACGAGCCACAAAATTGCAAAAAAATGCGAGCCTGCCATAAAGATATAATAGCGTTATACTTCATAAATTGTTTCCTTATTGCCTCTTGCATACTGTTATTCAAACATAGACTTTTTAATTTCTTCTGGTCATTTGAATTTTAATGAACCGCAAATGAACGCAGATGTTGTAATGCGAGAGAGTGATTAATCTAATCGCTGGCGGCGTGTTCTCCCTCCCAGAAATCAACATCAGAGGTTCTCGTTCTGGTACCTGCCTGAATACCCTTCTGCAACTTCGGTGTTGAGGTGATAAAATAATAACTGCATCACGCGCGCATCTTTCTCGACCCTGAACCCTGCGGGATTGTGCACAACAAGCATACATTCACTGCGCCCTCGATATCCTGCATCCCAGACGGCTGTCTCAAGGGTCGCACCGCATCGGAGCAGGCTTGACCTTGGTTTTGCGATGGCAGCCAGGTTTTTGGGTATGTTCACGATCTCGTTTAAGAGTATCTTGTAGGAACCCTGTGGGAGCGTTACCCATCCTTCGCTGTCGAATTCGATGATTTCACTCTCAGGGATCACACGTTTGGAGTTGTTGTAATCAACTGTTCCTGCGCCGGTGAGTTTTTCGACTTGTTTTAGTGTCATTTCGACGCCGTTTGGTTGTGTTTGGAGGTTGGGGTCGATCATGTTTTCTACGAGTGGGGGGCTCCCTGCTATTAGGGCTGATAGTTCATTTTTTGATAGGAGAGTCATAATGATTGTTTTAATGGTGGTGGTGGGTTATTATTATTGTGTTTTTGTGTTTGAAAATGATGATGTCAGCATTGATATTTTCCCCAATTTTGTGATTCGGTCTTTGGCTTCTTGATGTTCTATTCCCCGACCTTCATCAAGAGCTTGTAATCCGGCATCGACTTTCTCTCTAAAATACAATTCAGCCATGATATCATTTATTGAAATAGAATCTGGCATGTCATGTATCATCTGTATTACTGCGTCTTTGACAGTTTCCATAATTAACCTCACTTGAAAACGATGTCCGAATTGTTATTGTTAATAATCCTTTTCTATCCGAAAATATTGAACAGTGAAAATTGTATCGATAGTTAAGTAAACATTGAAACAGAAGTGATTAAATGACAAAGATACTAAATATAATAAGACAGATTGTTTCATTGAACAATGAAACATTATAATAGATTATAAAGTTGGATCAAAATGATATTTGATGATAATCTCGCAGAGCTTAAAGGTGTAATCTCAAAAATCAAACACCAAAACCGATTGAAAATACTTGGTTTCTTTTTAATTCCTGTACTGTTGGGTATCCATATAATTAAAAAAGCTACTCAACAAAAGAGGAATTTAACATTATTAAAAGAGGAGATTCTTGATAATGTCGAAAAAGACATTAAAATGTGGGTTGTGGGGACAAAGGATATTTATGGGTCAATAAACGACACGTATTTAACGTATCATACACGAAGAGATTTAGTTGAAAGATGCGATTCTTATTTAGATGCGCTTTCATTTTTAAAATTAAATAAAGTCTGTTTTCAAAGTTCATTTAATCAATTTGTTGTTGAATCTTCTCGTGCAACCTCATTATTCAAAAAAAATGTTGTGAATTTTTCGAATGAACATTTCGTTGAACGAAGGATGAACGAGTACAGTGATTTATTTAACAAATCTCCTTTTCCCTTGGATGATTCTCAAAAGAGATGTGTAATAATTGATGATACGCATAATTTAGTAGTTGCAGGGGCCGGTTCAGGGAAGACAGAAGTTTTGATAACGCGGGTTGCTTATCTGATTGAAAGAAAACCGGACGGAATATACCCCGAAAGGATTCTGGTTCTTGCATATCAGAACAAAGCCGCAGGGGAAATAAGAAAAAGGTTGAAAGAAAGATTTGATGCTGATGTGGAGGTAAAAACATTCCACTCATTCGGTTTTAAGATTTTAAACCAATCACATGTTGATTCAAATAGACCTTTACCTGACATGCAACTAATAGGGGACAATTTTGAGACTATCTATCGAAGTCGGATTAATTCGATTTATAACGATGCTCAAAATGACACTAATTTTCATAACAATATTATCAATTATATGAAATCATATGGTGACGATGAAATAACTAAGCCTGAAACTGCATTTGAAGAGAAGGAAGAACATTACAAGTATATGCGCAATTTGACTTATAAGACTCTTAATGGAAAAGACGTAAAAAGTGAAGCAGAAAGAGCAATAATGAACTTTTTCATTACTCACTACATAAATGGCAATAACATAAAGATTCTTTATGAAAATCCTGCTGAATGGATGGAGTACATTGGTGAGAATGGAGTGCATAATATTCCGGGCCCTGATTTTTTCCTTCCTGATTACGATATTTATCTTGAACATTGGGGTATCGATCAAAATGGAAAGGTACCAAAATGGTTTGAAGGTGACAATCCTTCTGAAAAATATAATCGAGATATGGATGCAAAGAAAAAAGCATTTGGTGAGCAAACCAAGTATTCTTTAGTTGAAACGACACATTGGGAATATAAAGAAAAAGATTTTGACCAAAATCTTGAAAATAAAATATTGGAAGCGTTAAAGGAGAAGTATCCTGACAAAGATTTCGAATTCTCATCTGTGCCTTATAAAAAGCTGATTAATAAAGTATGGAAGGATTGTCAGGAATCTGTGAAAAGATTGCCTTTGAACATTGGAACTTTCATAACGATTGCAAAAACATACAGTTTATCGCCAGCAGAAATCGAAAAAAGATTGTTCACTGAAAATTGGTCTCCAAAACAGAAAGCATTTACTAATCTGGCTCTCAAAATTTACGATATTTATGAAAAAGAGTTGCGGTCTAATAATCAGATCGACTTTTCGGATATGATCAATCTTGCTGTCAAAGAACTAAAGCAAAATGAAGATTTATATAAAGATGTTTTTGATCACATTCTCATAGATGAGTATCAAGATATCAGTACTCAAAGGTATGAACTCGTCAAATCATTAATGAACAAAAATAGTAATTGTAAATTATTTTGTGTTGGCGATGATTGGCAAAGTATAATGGGTTTCGCAGGTTCAGATCTTGATTTTTTTGTCAATTTCTCAGATTATTTTGACCATCCGGCCAGAACGGATCTAACTGTTAATTATAGAAGCGTTAAATCAATTGTTGATACTGGTGCTGAAATTATAAAACAAAATGGGTCTTGTCAACTGAAAAAGAAAACCACTGCTAATGATAAAAGTCTGATACCTGTAAAAGTATATTCATTTGAACAACAGTCTACTCATAAATCAAATTATAACAATCAGATGGTTTATTATGATCAGATGGTTCAACATTGTGTCGATGAAATTGGAGCATATTGTAAAAATGGATATGATCCGGCAGATATTATGATTCTTGGCAGAATCGTAAGCAACTTCATGTTCAAAGAGAAATTATTACAATATGCAAAAATCAATGGAGTAAAGATTTCTACAGAATCAAGACATTTCAATAGTATACCATTTATGTCAGTTCATAGAAGTAAGGGTTTGCAAGCAAAAGTTGTTTTCATTGTTGATGTTGTTGAAGGTCTCTATGGATTTCCAAGTGAATTAGAAAATCCTGACATTTTTGAGCCTGCTATTAAAGGCAGGAGAAAAGATAAAGAGGAAGAAGAGAGGCGTTTGTTTTATGTTGCAATGACAAGAGCAAAAGAAGAAGTAATACTTTACACACAAGGAGATAGGGAAAGTAAATTTTTGGATGAAATTAACGAGCACGTAATTTTTGAACAAGTGGTGTCTTAAAAAAGCATTATACTAAGCAAATAAATCCCAACAAAACTACGAACCTAAAACCCCTGCCACCATACGTTTCAATAGTTCCGATGTCGCATAGGATTTTGTTGCCTTCCCTGAGATTGAAACGCTAATCGGTCACTATTAAGCAAAAGTGCCTCATTGGCATTTGACTTTTAGACATCGACTAAAACTTGAGGTTTT
>DQIO01000151.1 GCA_020793555.1 Methanosarcinaceae archaeon
CCAACATCCATGTATCGTTTGATCTGTTCGGAGATTATTTTCTCTTTTTCACTAACTTCTGTTATTGCATTGGATATTATTGAAATACTTCTTGCATACCCGTACGATTCTGAAAAATTTCCCATAGAATAATTATGCTGGTATTGTGAAGCATATGATGATATCTTGTCTTTCAATTCTCCAAGATCATACCATATCTTAAGAAAAGTAACTATGTATTCAATCCTGCGCCTAAATACACCCAGATATCTCATTTGGTACCATATAACAAATAGCCTGTCCGATATTTCATAAATGGTCTTTTTCTTTTTTACTTCCTGGGATTCTTTGATCTGCAAAATGTTCAAATCTTTTAATCTTTTAAATTGTGATGTTACTACATTTGGCTTCCAGCCTATAATTTTGGCAACTTCTGTCGGTGAAGCCACACCATCAGATTGCATTATAGTGTCTATGATCTTTTGCTGCTGGGGAGCAAGGTCATCCATTCTATGCTTATAATAAGGGGTAAGGTTATCGAGGAGCCTATTAAATGTCTTGAGGACATCCAGTCGCGGTTTATCTTCTATGATCTCGTATAACATCAAAACAAGTCTCGGATATCCCCCTGTCAGGTCTGTGATAGCTTTAATTTTGTTCTTGTTTTCATCGAGTTTAATCTTATCATCAATTCGATCGAATTTTGCTCTTTTAAGAAGCAGCATCTCAACTTCTTTATTATTAAGATTTTGTAGGTGGATTGTTTTGAAAAATCTGAAAAAAGCCTTTTCGTATAAGGCAATTTCTTCAAAAATAGAAGTCGATGTGCCAATAATCATCAAGAAGCTCTCAGTCATTAAAATTGACCTAAAATATTCAAGCTCTTTCTCCTCCTTGATTTTCTCAGCTAAGATCTTATCGATGTTATCAACTAATAATAAAAATTGCTTATTTTCTTTCTGGGAAATATCCTTAAAAATAGAAACGATTTTATCAAGTGATTCTTTATTTTTATTTAGCTCTATTTCCTTTAATTCTTTATGATATGTATCCCTATTTGTCTTTTCAAGTTGAGATGAATGAAATACAATTTTCAGAATATATTCAAAAAAATCCATAAGGCTAAAAACACCATACTGTTCTTCAGGGACATTTACGGTAATCCATTTACTTTGCAAGTTGTGTGAATCCAAAACTTTATTTTCCATTATCCGTAGCATATGGGTTTTTCCGATGCCTCTTGCGCCTAATAAAATAATATGCTGGATACTTTTTTTCTCTGTGTTATTCTCTATTGTTTCAAGCAGTTCAATAAGGAGTTTTTCTCTTGCCACAAAAGTATCATACAGTTCGTCCTTATCCATTTGAGCGGGATTGTACAGCATCTTTATCACCTTATTGTTGAAGAAGGGTGCCAGCGAAGCCACCAATCAGATAAAATTTTCGATAAAAATAAATATTTATTGTCTGAATCAAATTTAATATAAAAATCCATTTCCAGATCATTCATCAAGTCATCGAATTTTGAACTATCATCTGATTGTGTAGATAATAGAAAAATATTGTAGAGTTCATTTTTTGTGAGACTGCCTGCTTTTGATAACTCCGCAACTATCATCTTGGCACCCTTTTCATTAATTGGGCCGTACTCTCTCAACCTGTCCTCATAGTACTCAAAATAGAATCGACACGTAGGGCCGAGTATACGTTCATTGTATATGCTTTCAATTATTTCAGGTGTTAAGTTGCCATCATGATATCTTTTAATCTCAGAAATCAAAAGTTGTATAAAATAGGGGACTGGTGAACCAATCAGTTCTAATATTTTGTTTATGATGTCATCTTCCACCGTTATTTGGCTTGATGAAAATAATTCTTTTATAAATTCTTTTGCAGTTGCCGCATCAAATGGTTCAATGAGAACATTTCTAAAATCATTAAATACTTGATTAAAAGAGAAATATACGATTTCATCTTTTTCAATTTCTCCTTTTTCTAAAAGTTGGTTGGGAATATTTCTATATACAGTGTGAATATTTCTTGAACCTGCAATAATAAATCTTGTATTCGTTAGATTAAGATCTAAACGTAAGGCTCTAAACCATTCCAAAAATAATTTAGTCTCTAAATATTTCCCATCATCAATCATATGTTTTAACAAAGACGGAAACTCATCAAGCAGAAAAAGTATTTTTTCATTGGATTTATTGACTAATTTGTCTAATTCTTTGATGCACTGTACAGATTCTTCTTTCCAGTGTTTTTCGATTGATTCTCGAAGTCCAATTTTAATTTCTAATAATTCAATTTCAGAAATATGATCCTTAACTTTACTTAAAATTTTTTCAGGCATAAGAGGAATAGAATGTGCACAATCTTTTATTTTTAAACTTAAATTTCTATTTTTTAGTACTTCGACTAATAATGCGGTAAAAAACTCATAGGGATCTTCGAATTTTTCACAATCTATGAATATTACTTTGAAGCCCTCTCTGGGCTCATCATACATTTTACATAATATTCCAGATTTTCCAAATCTGCGAGGCCCTATTAAAAAAGTATCATGTTCTTCTGCAATACCCCACATATGTTCAATCAAATCTACACGGTCATAGAAATTTTCATCTCTTGGAATAGGACCGACTATCTCTTTTATCATGCATTTATTCCTCCATCAATTCATACACACACAATTGTTATGCGACATTTATGTTATGCAACAAATATGTTGCACACACTTATATGCTTTGGGGTGATTAAATCAATACGATGGTAATTTAATGAATTGACGCTTATTTTTAGTTTTGACGAAAAGTTTTTTTTTGGCTTCTATCGCCCCACTCCATGAAAATATTGGGGGAAAGTTAAGGATCGTGCACTTAACGACCTTAAACTGTCCTCAATTTTTGGACGGTTGAAAGTGCCAGCAGAAGACTCGAAAATGCGGTTAACAGATTGTGTAAATGCTGAATCTGCATTTAGATTAATTCAATCAAAAATATCGCAATTCGTGACAATATGTCACGAATTAAAATTGTAAATGAATTAAAAATAATAGTTATCGAAGGAAACCGCCGCCTGCGGCGGTCACCACGTATGTTTTAAACTAACCTAAACCCCAACCCTGCTCCCACTCGCCCCTCTCTTATACTCCCCAAACTCCGTGTCAACAAGCAACTCCCCATTAAACACAGGCCCGTCCTTACAAACCCTCAACCCATGCGGGTCCATGCAGCATGCCCCACACACGCCGATAGCGCACTTAAAGTACCTATGCAGGCTGAACTCCGTGCGCTCGTGTGCGCCTGCCTTGTGGAGTATCTCAAACACGTGCGCCATCATGATCTCAGGTCCGCAGGTGTATATCCTGTCATAATCCGAAATATCAATCTCATTCAAAACGTCTGTGACAAACCCTTTCCTGCCTGTGCTTCCGTCGTCGGTTGTGACGTTAAGTGCACCTGCCATAGAGAACCTGCTTCTAAATATCAACTCATCAGAACTGCGCGCACCCAAAATAGTAGTGACATCAGACCCGGCATACGAAGCACACTCTGCTAAAGGTGCAAGGGGTGCAGAACCCACGCCGCCAGCAATAACCAGAATCTTCTCATCCTCTTGTGGTAATGTGAAACCGTTGCCGAAAGGTCCGCGAATACCGAGCGAATCTCCAACGTCCAGTTCAAACAATGCGGATGTTGCATCACCTACCTTCTGCACAGTAATTGCGTTGGTGTAAGAAAGTGTCATAGGAACCTCGTCCACACCCCGTATCCAAACCATAACGAACTGACCCGGGGTTGCACTTTCAAATGACTTGTCAAAATAGAACGTCCTTGTTGATGGGGATTCATCAACTGTTTTTGTGATCGTAACATTAATAGGTCGCAATCAGATCACCTCGTGGGTAAGCCCGATTATATCTTCAATACCGGCATGACCGTTCTCATCAAGATAATTGTCGATCCCGTCAGCGATCGAACCAAACACGCCGGTTCCATCAAACACCGCAGAACCGACCTGCACCGCGCTTGCGCCTGCCATCATCATCTCAACCCCGTCCTGCCATGTGGATACACCGCCCACGCCGATTATAGGAATATCAAGAGCGGCATAAAGGTCATAAACACACTTAACAGCGATCGGCTTAATAGCCGTACCGGACAAGCCACCAAACCTGTTTCCAAGTATCGGATAACCTGTGGCAATATCAATTGCCATAGCGCGAACAGTATTGATCGCAACCACAGCGTCAGCACCACCTCGTTCGGCTGCCTCGCCGATGGTTACAATATCAGTAACATTCGGGGTAAGTTTTACCCACACTGGAACGTCCACGCTGTCGCAGACAGCGCGCGTGATCTCCTCAACAACATAAGGATCGCTGCCGATCATCGCACCGTATCCTTCAGCATGCGGACAACTGACATTAAGTTCAAAAGCATCAGGTTTTGCAGGGCTCAAACCGTCCGCAACCTTGAGGAAATCATCAGCATCCCCTCCGAAAATACTTGCTATCACAGGAACAGAAGTTCCTTTTTTCGCAAATTCTAATTCCTGCAAAAAAGCATCATAAGAAGGATTCGGTAACCCCATCGCATTCAAAAAACCGCATTCGAGTTGAACCATGCTTGGATTATGGTGCCCCTCCTTAGGCTCGGGTCCGATAGATTTTGTAACAACAGCACCTGCGCCCCCTTCATTTGCCATTCGCACAAGGGACGCGCCAGTCGTACCCATAATGCCTGCGGCTAATATCGTGGGATTCTTAAGTTTCAGTCCTGTGAGTGTAACCATGCTGTTCACGTCTTTTTAGTATCTCTTAAATCGTTTTTCTTGAACATTATGTGGGTAACTTCACCATTCAGGACATGTCATCAAACATGAAATCGTATTGTTTGAATTAATAGACAGGACTTACAGGATGAAACCGACAACCAACATCCTGTAAATCCTGTTCATCCCGTCTAGTGTCACGTCAACCATATAATATCGCTAGATATATGATCTGACACTGTTCCATTTTCCAGTTATTTTTAAGAC
>DQIO01000150.1 GCA_020793555.1 Methanosarcinaceae archaeon
TTGGAAACGAACACGACAAGAATTATTACAAATTTATTCATTTTCAAAGAAAAAGGACTTATGGAGTAGTCTAACTACATTATGGAAAAAAGGATTTTTTAGGCATAATGTTTCTAAATATTTATCACTTTGACTATATCCTAACGATGTCTAAAAACCAAAACCAAAACCAAAACCAAAACCAAAACCAAAACCACTATTATTTAATGCATCCATAGCACATATAATGCAACCTTTACAGCAATAGGTAAAAACATGACAAAAAGTCACTCCACACCTGATAAAATTGGCGGAGCACACACAACTATCATTGGTGGACGCCACGGAAAGAAATTGATCGATACTATCCTTGATCATCCGGAAGTCAAGAGAATAATACCATCTGTAATCAACGTAAAAGGAAATGCAGCAGCCGGCGGAGCAATATCAGGAAAGCTCCTGCGTTCGGATATCAGGGGAAATCTCCGTATGATCATTACACATGGAACTGCCGTACAGGAAATACGAGTTATTACTACTGTGGCGGATGATACAGAGGGCGATCGTTTGATGAATGAACTGAATACAATGCTTTTTGATGATTAGGAATAAGTGTGAATAATGTTTGTAGGAATCGATCACGGGACAACTGCAATGCGTTTTGTTGGCATTGCAGGCGATAGTACAAAAAAATTCGAACTGCTTCGAAGGGAAGCGGCGGCAATGTCTGAGTCCGAGATCATTGATACGATCCTGCAATATTTTGATATTGATAAAAATGAGATAAAACTCATTGCAGTTACGTATTCTATGGGGGATGGGATCACTGTGATCGAAGATGTAAGTTCAGTTGTTGCCAGAGGGGTTAAGAGCATTGAAGGTGCCGGTGAAAAGACAGGCGGCGGCGCACGTGTGTTTGATGCAATCAAAAATTCAGGATTGCCTGCTGTCCTCATCCCTGGAATCCATGCAGGGAGTAATACTGATCCGCGCATGAATGTTTTTTCACATTCAACCAGTCCCGAAAAGATCGGTATAGCATATCATGCGCAATGTCATGGATATGACGATTTTGTGGTGTCAGATATCAGTTCAAATACTGTGACTGTTGGAGTTGCAAATGGCAAATTGGTCGGCGCGATCGATGCATGCATATTTGCGCCCGGGGTACACCACGGACCGCTTGATCTGCAGGCTATTCGGGATGTTGATGCAGGAATTTGTACTGCGAATGAGGCTTTTATACATGCAGGAGTTTTAAAGAATACCACGTATGCAGGCAGGAAAGAACTTCTTGAGGGCGCGACAAGAGGTGAAAAAAGTGCGCTGCTTGCGCTTGATACTATCGCCTTGTTTGCTACAATGGAGATTGTGAGCATCAAGATGTTGCTAAAAGACTATGGTTGCGATGAGAAGATATTCCTTGCCGGTTCGGTCGGGGAATTCGATTACGTAGTAGACAAGATCAATGCCCACCTTGGTGTAAAATGCCATGTCCTTGGAAAATGGAGTGCTGCAACTGGATGCGCCGAGATCGCGCGTGATATTGCAGGAGGAGCAAAGGATATTTTGGGAATAAAGTATTGTCCTTGATTATGAAAGCATATGACACAATTTCGTATTGATTATTTGGAATAGTATTAAAGTAGATGAAGATTCACAGAAATATGCACATATTTATACAAAAAAGCGTGATGACGGTTGGAAGAGTAAGAGAATGAAACGTAGACAATATACGGATCTGGTTATTGCAGTGTTCCTTGTACTGCTGGCAGCTTTATCCACGCCTGCGTATGCAGAAGATAACGTTATCAAAATTGGTGTTCTGGCTTACAGGGGTGAGGAGGAAGCCCTGACAATGTGGACTCCTACAGCGGACTACCTTAACGAACAGGTTCCCGAATACACATTTGTCATAGTTCCGTTGGATAATGACAACATCGCTCCGGCGGTGGAGCGTGCTGAAGTGGATTTTGTGACAACCAACCCTGGTTCCTATGTGGGGCTGGAATATGAATATGGGGTAAGCCGTATCGCTACATTGAAGAATCTTAGGCAGGGAAACGACTATGAAGTGTTCGGCGCGGTTATATTCACAAGAGCAGACAGGGGTGACATCAACGATCTTAGAGACCTAAAAGGCAAATCCTTCATGGCAGTGCATGAGGATGCATTTGGAGGATGGTGGATAGCATGGAAGGAATTCAAGGATGACGGAATCGACCCACACCGCGAATTTTCCACACTTAATTTCAGCGGATTCCCGCATGATCTGGTTGTATATTCTGTCAAAGACGGCGAGGTTGATGCAGGAACGGTACGTACCGACACACTTGAACGTATGGCGGAGGATGGTTTGATTGAGGTCGATGAATTCAAAATCCTCAACCAGCAGCATGTTGAAGATTTCCCATTCATGCTCAGTACACGACTTTATCCAGAATGGGCATTCGCAAAGCTCAGGCATTCGCCTGATGAACTTAGTAAAAAGGTTGCTGTGGCTCTTCTCACCATGCCTGCTGACTCTCAGGCAGCAAAGGCTGCGAAATGTGCAGGCTGGACAATTCCCTTAGATTACAATCCGGTGCATGAGTGTCTAAAGGAACTGCGCGTGGAACCGTATGAGGAGTACGGAGAAGTAACACTTGGCGAAGTACTTGGGCAGTACTGGTACGATGCAATTTTAATCATTGCAGCCCTGCTTCTTATGATATTTACCACGCGGCGTGTGGTGGGAATAAATAAGAGACTCCAATATGAAATTGCTGAGCGTAAGCGGACGGAAGGGAAATTGAAAAGATCATGGGATTTCGTGCAGACTATCATGGATAACATGGCCGACCCCATGTTAGTAATAAATGTTAGTGACTACAAGGTTCAGATGGCAAATGGGGCAGCACGTAAACATCTCAAAGGTAATGATCCGGTCAAGATGTCTCTAACATGCTATCAAACAATGCATAACAGGGATACACCATGTGGTGATCAAGATGAGCCATGTCCACTCAAGCAGGTTATTGATACTAAGAAACCTGCAAGGGTTATGCATGTGCATCACGATGAGGAAGGAGATGATTTATTTGTCGATATTGTCGTCACCCCAATTTTTGATGAGAATGGTGAAGTGATACAGATAATTGAATCAAGTCGCGATATCACGGAGATTAAAAAGACTGAAAAAACACTGCGTGAAACCAGTGATTATCTGGAAAAATTGATTGATTATACCAATGCCCCGTTTATTGTATGGAATCCGGAATATAAAATTACAAGGGTAAATCACGCTTTTGAGCATCTTACAGGCTATACATCTGACGAGTTGGTTTACAAAAAACTTGACATGCTTTTCCCTGATTCAAGTATACATGAAACACTGGGTGAGATCGATCGTACTTTAAGTGGCGAACAATGGGAATTGATAGAAATTCCAATTCTTCACAAAGATGGAACTATCCGTTTGACGTTATGGAATTCTGCGAATCTCTATGGGGAAGATGGCACAACTGTTTTAGCTATTATTGCTCAGGGTATCGATATTACCGAGCGAAAACAGGCAGAGGAGGAGCTGCTCCTTGAGAGGAACAATCTCATCAATATCTTAGATACTATGGCAGATGGTGCTTACATCGTAGATCAACAATACAACATCCAATACGTAAATCCTGTACTCAAGAAAGATTTTGGTCAGTTGGATGATCAAAAATGCTATGAATATTTCTACGACCGGGAAGATGCCTGTCCGTGGTGCAAGAATCCGGATGTATTGGCAGGAAAAACCGTCCGATGGGAATCGTATTCTTCCAAAACTAACAAGACTTATGACCTTGTGGACACACCTTTGAAAAACCCGGACGGCAGTATTTCAAAGTTCGAGATATTCCACGACATCACAGACCGTAAGCGAGCAGAGGAAGCCCTTAAACAATACGCAGAGGAACTAAAAAGTTCGAACGAACTCAAAGACCTGTTTACAGATATCCTGCGGCATGACCTTCTAAATCCTGCGGGGATTATTAAGGGATTCACTGAGGTATTGCTTAATATGGAAGACGACGAAAAAAAAGTCTACTTACTTGAGAAGATAGAGAAGAATAATGAAAAACTCATCAATATGATACAAAACGCAGCTAAATTTGCAAAACTTGAGTCGGTTGATGAACTTGAGTTTGAAACACTGGATATTGATGCGATCTTTAAAATGGTGGTGGAGAATTTCAAACCCATGCTGGATGAAAAACAGATGTCACTTGATTTTATTACAGATGGGGCATATCCGGCAAATGTAAATCCGATGATCGAAGAGGTTTTTGTAAACATGATTTCCAATGCTATCAAGTACAGTCCGCAGGAAAGCAGAATTATTGTGGATATACTTGATTCGGATGAGAAATGGAAAGTGACAGTGACAGACTTTGGGAATGGTATTTCCGATGAGGATAAACCAATGATCTTTACACGATTCAAACGTGTGGATAAAAGTAGTGTGAAAGGGACAGGCCTTGGTCTTGCAATTGTAAAGCGTATTATTAATTTGCATGGTGGAGAGGTTGGTGTTGAGGATAATCCGTCCGGACAGGGGAGTGTGTTTTGGGTAACGGTTGAAAAAGCGTGATAACGGTGGGAAAAGCGTGATAACGGTGGGAAAAGCGTGATAACGGTGGGAAAAGCGTGATTACGGTGGGAAAGGTATGATAGGATGACTGAACTTAAAGAACGAGTGGCAGAGCTCAAAAATGAGACTAATTCAGACGGCAGAACTTAAGGAATCATTTAAAAAATATAAGGGTTGAATGCTGGAGAACATGGGCTTTAACTTTAACTTTAACTTTAACTTTAACTTTAACTCTAACTTTACATTTCTCGTAACTATTCAGCCATCCTTAAGACTCGTGTCGCGTCAACAATATAATGTCGCTTGACTAGAAGGGGGCGAGTAGATGCAAAAAACAGCGCGACCACACGCGCGCAGCGCGGCACGTTTCAACACCATTAACATGAAATATAAAATTGTTTTCAAGCAGTATCGTATTTGCCAT
>DQIO01000149.1 GCA_020793555.1 Methanosarcinaceae archaeon
TCATTTACCCGGCTAACTTGCATCCAGTATTATACCCTGATCCGTAGGTACGATCATTGTCTGGATCTCCTGACCCTGAAGCATCTGGATGTACTTGTAGTTGATCAAGTCCGGATTCTTTGCAATTTCCTTGTTGATTATACTAAGTGCTTCAGCCTCACCGGTTGCCTCAATAACGGCAGCATTGGCAGTACCGGTTGATTCGATAACCTTTCGCTCGGCTTCAAGTTGTTCTTTCAGTTTGACAAACACCATTCTCTGGGCGTCCTGGTCAGCCTGCAATTTCTCTTCAATTGCAGTTGCAACCCTGTCAGGCAATTTGACATTTCGGAGAAGGACTTCTTCCACGATTATACCATCATCAACCAGTGCAGCCTCCAGTATACTTACCATCTCTGATGCAACAAGTTGTCTCTCCTCACCATAGACTTCCATAGCCGTATGTTTAGACACAACTTCCCTTATCACTGATTTGATTGTAGGGCGTATAATCTTTTCTGCATATCCTGTGCCTAATGTCTGGTGAACATCGCTTGCATCTGCCGATATAAGCCGATACCTGACCGTCATGTCCATTCCAAGCATCAATCCTTCACTGGTCAATGCGGTGATCTGGTCATCACCTACACGCTCGCCTTCTGCCGGCTGTGCGCTCATGGTATATACTTCACTTCTGACTGAATATTTTGTAACGCTTACCCATGGCATGACAATGTGTAACCCTTCACCAAGTTCATCAGACTCAACACCGCCAAACTGATTGAATTTTACCCCAACTTCTCCGGCACCCACTGAAACTAATATCGAGCCGAACAACACTGAAAAGATAAACAATACTACAAATATTATTGCAACTGACCGTAAGATCGTACCTAATATAGGTGGAATTCCTTCAATCTTAATCTCTGGCGGACTTCCAGGCTTCCGCGTATCCCAATCATCTTCTACTACCATTATTTGTACCTCGTTCTATTCGAATAAAATAGGATTAATAAATAAAATACTCTATAAAGCGATACTAAAGAGGTCATAGTTAATAGGTTTTGCTTTACATTAACTATATTGTACTTTTTTTGTCAACCGCACCACCAATTGCAATTAATAGGATAGTTAATATCAAATATACCAGGATGACCAACAGGGGTGATGGAGTGCTATTCCCAAGAATATCAAAAGAAAAAGTACGCATCAAATTAGATGTTGTTGCCAAAATCCCGCCAATACCAAATGCGACCAAAAATCCATTTGTAGTCTAGTAAGTAGATTCTTTTGATTGATCCTGAATTATTATGACAATTGATAAAAGAACCATTGTTATCCATAATTTGAACATGATAAGTCCAATATATCCTTGTGTATCAACCAAATATCTCATAATTGGATTTGCTTCTGCACTTGTACCACATAAATTCATCATTAGTGCACTCGTAACACTGTCACCTATCCCAAAAGTTACGAATGCCCAAACTGCAAGGAATGCCTGGAATTGTTGTTTTCGATCAAAAATGTTGCGATGCCTTAACTTCGAGTCGATCAGATTCTTCAACACATGATAAAAATCAATGATATCACGTTCTGTTGTTGAGCCGGCATCAACATCCGTACTAATAGAATTAGATGTCGTTTTTTCGTCTACCATTAATAAACTCTCTGTAATAATTGTAATCTGTTACAAACACATTTTGTAAAATCCTAAATTAGAGACTGTATTGGTCATATATATAAATTATCGTATGTGGCGCTGCAGATGCTTGTTTGATCTTAATAACTATGCCATGCAGCTCTGCTGAGGTTGGGTGTTCTATCGCAATATTTGGCTGGTGGAAAAACAAACACAATCAACCAAATCGCCTGAATTTCAACTTTTTGGCTATCTGGTTCAGTTTGTCAATGTCGAAAATAAGAGATGGTTTAATATGGGTAAATAAAAAGGTCATTCTCCATTAGACCGAGCGCAGAAAAAAGTTCCGCTCTCGTTCTTTTTCAGTGTCCTGCTGACAACAGACCCGTCTGCATAACTCACGAATCCGGCAATATCAATGGGCTGTGCCACCGCAAATTTGTTTGGTTTGAAACCTTAGCGCAATGTTCAGTAACGGCGAGAAAGGAGTCTTCTGCTTCATTCAGATAAAATTCAACATTTGCCCCTTACCACTCAATAAGGACACTGTCAATAGTTTCCTTGATCCCTACATCAAGTTCAATGTTGTGTCTGGCAGCTAATTCCCTCAGTTCCAATGCTGCCATTTTCAGATCTTCCTCATAGATCTGATCCCCCATTCGAAGCACGTGTTCATATGAGGTAACAGCTTCATCGGTATAATGTCCACATTCTAGGAAGCGGGCAAACCGTATACGAACTAAAGATTGATCCGGCATCATTTCCATGACTTTCTTATACTCATTCCTACAATCATCTTCTTTCCCCGTGAGATTCAAATAATCAGCTACATCCACACTGACAAGGGCCCAGACTTCCCGGTCCTTATCTTCGTAGAATGACTGGAGTTGGCGAAGTACATCAAGTCCATCCTCTCCAAGTTCAGGGTGATCTGAAAAAAAGAATCCAAAATTGCGCAGAAATTTTCCTAGCAATCCTTCTTGCTCAGCCAGAGGTTTCAGAATTCTAAATAGTTCCAGAGCCTTGACAATACCCTCGTGATTTTCAGCATCAGCTGCTAGAAATGTTAGATTTTCAAGAATCAATATTGTATCGTATGGTTCTGCTTTATGTAGAGATTCCCATTTATTATAATAGAATCCATTACCCAATATTTGCTTTGGAGGTACATCTTTCAATATTGAAAAGCAACATTTTTTGAATTTTTTGCCACTTCCACAGGGGCAGGATTCATTGCGGCCTATTTTTCCGTTGATAGGTAATACATTGCGCTTGTTCAACGCATTTACGACCTCCAATCTTTTCAGCTCAACAGACATGTATTTTTCTCGCTGCTCAAGCTTTTGGGCTGCATGATGCTCCTTTTCTTCTTTTTCCTTTTCCCATCTGGCCTGGCGTATGGCGACCTGTTCAGGGTTATAAAAGGAAAGCAGATCATTATCATACCTGTTAAAAGACCTTGCTCTATCGACCGTCAAATCATCCCTATGAATGATAAATTGATCAATAAGCCCACGATCGAAAGCTTCATCCAGAACAGTGACGGACGACGGGTCACCTATATCCAAAAGTGAAAGTGCGGCAAAACTTAGGAATTCCATATCATCTTCTTCCGAAAACAGCGCATGAAGAAAAGAGAGCACATGTTCTTTCTCGTGAGGATTACAAAGAGCTATGGCCACCAGCCCACCTACGGCAGTACTACGGGACCACCATAATTCATTGTCTCCATCATATGCATGAATGAACTTTTCAAGAGGGAGAATCGCCGATGGGCCTATATGTCCAAATACCGTTGGCAGGTCTTCCATAATCCAGTCATTATCAACTTCACAAGCCAGAATAAGTGTATTAACAAGTTGGGGGATTGCACTGGGGTCTGCCAGCATGCCAAGCAATTTTACAGCATGGAGAGGCATCCATTGTTTATTGCCTTCAGCTTCCCAATAGTCATTATTTTGAAGGATGTCACATAAAGGTAACACTGCTTCCCTGTCTTTTGCGAGAACGGCTTGTGCCAGTTCCATTGGAACTTGATCGCCCAACTCCTCCAGTTTTCTCAATAATTCTTGTGTCGATAAATTAGTATACACTTTTCACACCTCAAAGGCAGTTTGTATCCTGTATAAGTATCGGGCATTTTTTTCATGAATGTGGATTACGCTTTCACCATAATAAGCATCATTTTGAACCGCTTTTTAGCTTCAAGCGCATGCGGGATATTTGCAGGCATGATTACCATCTCTCCCGCCACCGCAGTGATCGTTTTGCCACCGATCGTCAATTCCGCTTCCCCGTCAAGTATCTGAACGATCGCATCAAAGGGGGCGGAATGTTCACTCAATCCCTGTCCTGTATCGAATGAAAAGAGAGTCACTGTTCCGCCCTCGTTCTTTTTCAGTGTCCTGCTGACAACAGACCCGTCTGCATAACTCACGGATCCGGCAATATCAATGGGCTGTGCTACAGCAAATTCGTTTGGTTTGAAACTTAAGGTGTCGGTTGGTTTGTTAGGGGTCATGGGATCACCGATTGTGTTTGAAAAAAGTGTATGCTTTTTTAAGTGATCTCTGATTATTTAGCACTTCCGAATAACCTTACTTGTACACACTGCTTCGGTGCACGATTGTAGTAATTCGTACAACTCTGTATCGTTGTCTATGGAATAAAGAACCCTATAATCCCCAATTCTCAATCGGTGCAGGCAGCCCGAAAATCCTTTAAGTTGTTTGGCATCAAACCCAGATCTTGCCCGAATGGGATCATTTTCAAACTCATCAAGCAAGTTTAGGAATTTTTCAACGATGTGGTTTGGGACTTTCCTTAGATCCTTTTCAACTCTTTCATTGATCAGGACATCATATGGAATCATTATCTCACACAACAATATCAATTTTCATGTGCGATTTTATTTATGATTCGTGACTTAAATTCATCTTTTTATATTTCGGTAATTTTCTGGAACTTGTCGAAGATTGTAATCAGGTTTGTATCGGTTTTGTTTGCCAGCAGTTCAGGGAAGTTCAAAGCCGCATGATTATTTTACCATCATCAAGAGTTGCCAGTTCTGAATATATCTGGTCGCGCTCTCCAATTCTGATTGGCATGTTTGCGCCACGACTGTTAAACCAGTGCAGTACCTGTCCCATGTAAATAAAAGCAAAATTTTTAGGCTCAAGTCCCATGCCTTCCAAATCAATATAGACAGGCACACAACGCCCATTTAACTTGATCAGGCGGTGCATGAATTCTTTCAGTATCAAAGTTTTGCCAATCTTGCGCAGTCCTGTCAGTACCAGATCATTTCCCTTACCATCTTCGATCTGCCTAACATTGTAATCCAATTGTTTAAGGACTGCTTT
>DQIO01000148.1 GCA_020793555.1 Methanosarcinaceae archaeon
TCCGAACCTCCGGATTGGCGAATCTTAAGGCAACTGCCACACGCTAATATTTCTCCATTATTATCAACTAATGTTTGCATCTGTTCAGTCACATTAAACTTACCATCATCCGTATCCAGAGATTCACACTCAACACCCTTTCCGAGCATGAACAATTTCACTCCGTCGCCTTCATTCAATGCATAATTTCCAAATCGAATAGCATTCCATACGGTTTCTGAGTCGTTTGAATAGATTATAATCCCTATCTTCATATTTTCACTTCTTTTTGTAGAAATATTGGGTTCTATCTAACATCATGTGGGTGACATCACAATTCTGGATATATCGTCAAATATACAATCATATTGCTTGAATAATGGACCGGATTAACTGGATCAACAGGAATAAATGGCCTGCTCCATCCTGTAAATCCTGTTCATCCCGTCGAATACTTACTCACTTAATGTTTAGGATGGCCAAATATTGTATCTCTATCTATTATCTTCTAATTCATTAAGATTTCTGATTTATGGTTATACCATCACATTATTTGCATGACCCAACTCAGCCTCGGGGGGCATCCACTATGATATTTTCATGACACATGTTTTCCATACCGCGCTCACTTATACACCCCCCCATATTCATCAACAACCGATTCCTCACATATGTACCCCATGCCTGTGAGCCGCACGGGTAATCATATGTGCCGAAACCGGCACGGTCAACATTAGGAAAATATTAACCGTCATCGCCTTCACACCCATTGGAGCAAAACAGACCTTCGCAAATATGTTCAGCATCACGCCGAATGCGCCGAGTGTCTCGATCTTTGATGTCGCATGTAAACGATTATACACATCAGACAAGCGCGGGGTGCGAACTTAGAAGCGAGCGCAAAAACCGCCCCCCATCTGCCTGTTTTTGTGCGCTGAACCCCCGCCGTTTGATTGCAGTCTTGAGCGCAGGCGGGCGCATCCCTATTAACACGCCCATACCTCCTGCGTGCGAATCAATTATTAAATTGCATCACAAGTCCGAATCCGTGTCTGAAAATATAAGAACCACGCCCCATCTTCATTAATCAGCGAGCATTTTAGGAGCAAAGCGCAGGACGCGCGCCAATTCACTTCCCCTCCCAAGTTCAAATCTGCGTGAATTGGCTGTGAATCTGCGTCTGAATAAATGATGAAAATGTGGGTGTTATGCGATGCGGGCGGCGATCTCGGGAAGTGGAGAGGCTCTGCCATGGCTGTTAAAATATATAATTTACGTAATGATATCTCCGAATCCGTGTAGATCAGCGCCTGAAAAAATGATTAAACAGCACGATGTCTTCGCACAGGCAGCGAGACTGACGCGGGGTGTGAACTTAGAAGCGAGCACAAAAGTCGCGCCCAAGCTGCCTGTTTTTGGTGCACGGAAAATGATTTTCAGAGAACTATTTATCAAAGTCTGATAATATCATAATTTCGATTTCCGAGACTACTTCGGCCAGTCCAATTTCTATAGAAGGTTTAATATCTGTGGGTGTATGTTTGTGATGTGGAAATGTATAGATTTCTTCATGGTGAGCTGCGTTATCATACCTGAATATCATACTGCCTTTGCCATTAGAGAAGTTGAACCTATATTTCGGGCGGTCTCTCCCTATACGTATGTATTCCATAAAATTAAGAACGCACCCTCCTAAAAATAGTATTTGTCCTCGAATCATTCCTTCATCGTTACTGAACTGTTTAAAATCAACAGTTTTATCCGTAATGAGTTTTGAATTATTCAATAGTTGTTCTATTGATTTAAAATAATCAGAGATCACCAATAGGCAATCACCGCTTTTGCTTTATTCAGTTTATCATCCAGTTTCTTAAGACCTGTTATAAGTCCCCACCACTCAAAGAAATTTTGCGAATCCCCCAAATCACCAGTCTCAAACTTTTGCATGAACTCAGTCGATTTTAAATGATATTTTTCTTCGAACTCTTTGATTTCAGTTTCCACCAAATGTTTTTTCGACTCTATGAGTATAACTTCTTTCTGTATTGATTCTTTTACAATAGGAACTGCCTCATCAGCAATCGCGATTTCCATGATTCAATCTATGTGTACCCTCTTTATTAAACTTTTGTACCTTTCAGAGCCATGGTCTACTTTATGAATTAATCTCAAATCTATTCATATCCCGCCGCCTATCACCCCGATCAAGCACAGATTCTTCTTTATCTCTTGCGAATCCATACCGCTATAAATCACCACTCTGCATTCGTCCGTCCTACATTATCCGGGTGCAAAACGGAAACGAGCACAAAAACCGCCCCCCATCTGCCTGTTTTTGTGCGCTGAACCCGCCGCCGTTTGATTGCAGTCTTGAGCGCAGGCGGGCGCATCCCTATTAACACGCCCATACCTCCTGCGTGCGAACCAATTATTAAATTGCATCACAAGTCCGAATCCGTGTCTGGAAATATAAGAACCACGCCCCATCTTCACTAATCAGCGAGCATTTTAGGAGCAAAGCCAGGACGCGCGTCGATTGGAAAACATCCCAATCGCATGCGATTATGCCATCAATTTCAGACCGGATTTACTGGATGGACGGGATTTGAATGTTGTTTTGTGGCATCCTGTCCATTATGTCTGCGCCCCGTGCTAATCCGAATTTTCTTACAACATCATCAATTGACATTTGGTTAACCGCAGATAAATGTAAAATATCAAAAAGAATGAATACATGTTCACATGAATCATAGGACACTATCCCAAAATCCAGTTATTTTTCGGACACAAACTCCATAGTTAAAAACCAAACAATGCTGACTAATATCATGCAAATTACAATAAAAATACATATATCTAAACTGCAACGCCCACTTTGCTAGCAATTTTTGCCATTGTAGTTTTTATATGACTTATCTCATTCCTCAGTTCTACAACATCCTGTGACATGTGATCTGATATAGCATCCCTTGTTTTGTCTCCTTCGTCTTTTATTGTGATAATGGTTTGACCCTGTTTATCAAGCATCTGATCCTGTTTATCAAGCATCTGATCCTGTTTATCAAGCATTTTTCGCAAAATCGGTATATTTTTACCCCAATGTTCCATCTGAAATGCCTGCATACATCTTTCAATTGGTGGAACTGTATTCGTGTATTCATCAACACTGATCTCATCCAGTTCTGCACCTTCAGGTATTGTCGTGTTCACAAACCCTTTGAACTCCTCAATTGATCCAATATCAGTGTCTATAATGGCAATGACTATTTGAACACCATCTATGAAAGTATTAAAAGTGTTGAAATTATCTACTCCTAAAGACATTGCCTTGTTAAGTAAGAGCACACGACATACGTGATCGGTTAAGTAAAACAATCGACAATTTTATTACAACCTAATACGTTTTTTCTAAATGCGGAGGGGATGCCGCATGGCAAAAATAATACAACAATCAGAAAGACCAAATATAATAGAAGAAGAACTCAACAGACTTTTTTCACCCGAATGGCTCAGGGTAACCGCTAAAGAAACGGGATTCATAAAGCGAGACCGAAAGATAGATCCGGCACTTATGTTTTGGTCTCTAACCTTGGGTTTTGGTGTTCAGCTCCAGAGAACATTAGCAAGTTTACGACGCCTCTATGAAGAAAAAGGTGAAGTGCATATAAGTCGTAGCAGTTTTTACGATCGCTTCACACCGGAACTTGTGAATTTTCTCCATAAATGCGTTTTACATGGTTTAGAAAACATCACACAGAATCCTAATCGAATATTGAAAGATAAACTCGACGGCTTTAAGGACCTCGTAACTCAAGACAGCACAATCATCCGATTAAATGAGAAATTAGCTGATAAATGGCCGGCCACAAGAACGAAAAAAATAGCTGCAGGTGTTAAGTTGAGTCTTCTCATAAGTGCTGTAGCAGATGGCCCAAAACGTATAGCGTTGTGTGGAGAACGTACATCTGAGATAAAGACGCTTCGAATAGGTCCATGGATAAAAGATCGAATATTGCTTATTGATCTTGGTTTTTACAAACATAATACTTTTGCGCGCATCGATGAAAATGGAGGATATTTCGTCAGCAGACTAAAAAGTAAGGTTGATCCACTCATTGTTGGAACAAATCGCACCTGTCGTGGACGTTCTATAGATGTTGTAGGAAAAAGGCTAAGTGAAGTATTGCCTAAACTGAAAAGGCAAGTTATTGACGTGGAAGTAGAAGTGGAGTTCAAACGTAGAGCCTATAATGGGAAGCAAAGAAAAGATGTTAAACGTTTTCGACTTGTTGCAACTTATAATGTGGAAGATGAAAAGTATCATTTGTACATAACAAATATTCCTGTCGATCGTCTTGATGCTGAGGACATAGCTGTTTTATATTCAGCTAGGTGGGAAATAGAGTTGATTTTTAAGGAACTAAAAAGCAGATACGGTATTGACATTCTGCCAACTTCAAATCCACAGGTGGTGGAAGCTCTTCTGTGGGTGGGAATATTAACACTGATAGTGTCGAGGCGTGTTTATTGTCTGGTTTTTTCGGCAAATCTTGAAAATGCACCTCGATATACTCACTTGAGATGGGGAACAATATTTGCTGAAAAATCACATAGACTTTTGGACGCGGTTCTAGATTACGCAGAAATTGATGCAGGGCTTATGGAACTATTCGAGGTGTATCAAAGTCAAGCGCTTGACCCGAACGTTAATCGGAAGAGATTAATGGATCAATGGAGGGCTTAAACGATCACCAATGAAGGTATAACAGCCATTGCAGTTTATGGAACACACGTATTGCAGGTCAAATATTC
>DQIO01000147.1 GCA_020793555.1 Methanosarcinaceae archaeon
TGCCGCGCTTTTGCGCGGTCGCGTCGTTTTTTGCATCTGTCTTAACCCCTTCTGTTCCGCGACATTGTGTTGTTGACGTGACACTAGTCTCGCGACATTATATTGTTGACGCGATACGAGTCTTAAGGATGGCTGAATAGTTACCTTTTCTAAACAATAATATAGGGAATAAGATGTATAATACAGATGCAGCGAACACGATCAACATTGAAAATTGTATGATCATACTAATCCAACCACTCTTCTTGGTAGCATATATTTTATAAATGGATAGTTTGATTTCGTATAATATTTATCGAATTAAGCAGTAAATTACAAAGCCCAATTCTGGGCCTAAATTAATAACAAATCAGATCAAGACAAGTAACTATTCTTCATGTTCTTTTCTCAGGAAAAAAACCATAACAATAACAATTATTGCAAAAACACCTTCAAACCCTGGCATTATCACATCTTTAATATGGTCAAGCTCTTTGCTCCCGGTCACATTTTGTATTTTTTCATCCTCAACCGAATCAGTTACCTTTATGTCATCTTTTTTAGTGGAAGGAACAAAACCGTCATCTGCTTGAACGATATATTTTGTGCTCAGAGCAGGCATTTGAGCGATGGTATAAGCATTCTCATATCCTCTGAAATCATCTTCGATCAACACTGACATTGAAAGTTGTATTTTAGGTTCCGGAAGTTGTGTTTCACTAATCGTATCCCACATAATTTGCATGGTATAATTAAATTGGAAAGATTCACCGGGACGGATGAACTCATTATGCGTAAGTACCTCTTCATCTCCAATAAGCATCGCAGATTTTGGTAATGAATCGGTAATTATAACATTTATAGGTAAGTCTCCGATATTTTCCATTTCCACATTAACATCGACCAGGTCTTTTTTCTGAACATTCAGTATCGTATCTGTTTCAGAGTTCAATGTTTTTGTGACGTAAATATATGGTCCATGCACATCGATATCTGGCGTATTAGATACAATGCTTATGTCTTCACCCCAAAGATTCCAACTTGCAGATGCGGCTGGCATCTTCAATTTCCCAGGAATTTCAGGTAAAAGCGTATATTCAAACACTTTTTGTTCTCCGGCAGGTAAGTCAAATTCCCATGAAAGATTCTGATTTCCTTCAATAAATTTGAAATTATAGGAAATAGTATCATTCAACACAACATGAACCTTTCTGGTCTGAACATTACTCACTCTGACTGAAACATATACATTTTTCCCAATTCCGATCTCATCCACTATGTTCTTGTAAATTTCGATTGGGTCCTCTATTTTGATCGTTGCCGATCTTTGCACCGTATAAACAGTACCGTTAGAATCACTCCAGCTTGCATTTACATTAAATGGATATGAATTCTTTTTTGGATATGCCGGGAATCTTAATTTAATTTCCTCTATTTTATTTTCATCCCCCTCGATGCTGCCAATATGGCTATATGACAATTTATCGTCATCATTCTTAAGCGTCAGGTCATCGATATCAATATCAAAAGCAACATTCTTTGCAGTAAAATCACCGTCATTTTCCAGAGTGATATTAACGATTATATCAGAATCCAATTCGTATGGACTTTCGGTTCCAATGCTAAGTGATAGGAGAGCTTCATCTTTTTTTGTTGGTTCCCCTCTCCACATCTTCACTTCTGCTTTTGGATTTGAGGGCCAAAAACCAAATGACGAAAACACGTTCGTGTTTGTGATATCAACAGCCTGAAGTTTTACTTCATCATTGTAGTTCCAGATCGCTCCTTTTGAAAGAATTACCCTGTCTACTATTACATCATTTTTTAGGATATTAAAACTAACTAACCCTTCACCATTGAAATCAGTCAAACTGATCACATAATCTCCATTCGGGAACTTGGATGAACTCCAGCTGAATGTGAATATAACCTCGTCTTCCCATACTACATCATCTTCGGCAAATGCGGGGATGATGGATTGTATGAACAGTGCAGTCAGTAGAATCAGCACAATCTCTTTTTTAAGAACCATGTCGTTCACCAGAATTTAGGAATACACTCACATAAATTTTGTTGTATATTAACCAATCGTAATTGTTCCATTGATGTATGAATACCGTTGTTTTGCCGCATTGGGATCTTCATGTAGGTAATGCATATCTGTTACCTGTAATGTTACATTGGATTCCGAATGGCACCCAACACATGCCATGTAGCTCTTGGATACGCTAGAATCAACTGTACCACCCGGCGTATATCCAAAAGCAGGTATTTCACCTATGATACGACTTGTTGCCTGAGTGCTTCCATTTAGATAGAACATGTCATGTACATCTGCTGATGACAATGTTTTTCCCACAGTTACTTTGCTCGTAACATCGTTTGCAAAAAGTGCTGGATCGGCATAATTATAATTACTGTTCCCATGGCATCTGTCGTCATCACAGAATCGCCATGTTGCGGCGTGTCCTGATTCTGTAATAGGTGTGGTCTGGTGACAAAGCCTGCACAGTTCTTCATTTTCAACAGTACCACTTTCATCTGCATCCAGAACCATTCGGTATGACTTTGAATCGCTATCTCTTACCCACATCTGTGTTGAAGAATTCCATTCCCACGTATCATTCGATCCACTACTGTCGCCATCCATATTGGTTGTGATATCACCAACAGTCGAGTCATAGTCAACACCACCAACTGCCAGATATGTAGTGTAATTTATATTAAGTGCTGCTCTTTGGTGTGCTTCAGTAACCATTGAATTTGATGTAAGCATTTCCGTATGAACGTCGCTGTGACATTTTGCACAATCTACATTGGTGCCGCTTACAAAATCATGCGAGCCGCTATATAGGGAAAGTGTCTGTGGCACAGCTGCTATTACAACTGCGAACAAAGACACTGCGATCAACACAAAGTAGATTGGTTTTTGCATAATATCGTCTCTCCTAGTTGAGCATATATATCGAATTGTTATACAGTATGCCAGTATCCTTTGTAATGTAATGAGCAGACTGGTTAAGTCCACTTACACCGGAATATATAGTAATCTCTCCGTCACTATCGTAATTTGAGTGGCAGTTCGTACAATATATCTGTTTGGTCATATTGTGGGCAAGATTTATGTTTTTATTAGGATCTGCACTGGGATTGTATCCGTGGCATATACATCCTGCAAATTGATGAGCGCTTACCATAGTTGTTGAGACCTGATCGGGATGGCATTTGATACACATGTCACTTGCATTTGTTTTGTTTGTGTATAGTGTGTGGCTGTCCTGAAACAGTGCCTGAGAATTTATAACGGCAACAAGCCCAACTACAAGTAACCCAATGATTAACAAAGATACTTTTGCTCTAGAACCTATGGTAGAAGTACGTACCAGCATTCTGAATCTATTTTTTTCCATCCAAATTCTCGACTATTAATCGCAATTATCTCTTTGTACTATGTTTGATATATTATATATAAATAGCATTTGAATAAAATACATTGGTTTAGTGGAAAATATATCGGCTGTATGGCGAGGCAAATATGAAAGTGGCGGAAATATAAACTAATATGCTACAAGAAAAAGCAATATCTAATCTGTCATTGAAACGCTTCGTAAACGTGCCACACCATCGATCTCTTCAATAGCATCCGCAATTGAAGAAGGAACCAGGTGTCCCCAATCTTCTCCTGCAATCATCTTTTTTCGTATCTCTGTGCCGGAGTAGATGTCCCTCTGGTACATAGGAGATTGCAGGACATCAATATCGGCTTCTTCAAACAATCGTATGACAAGAGGGTTATTTGAATAGACCACGTCAAAAGGGGGCGTTCTCGAAAGAATGTACGATACCCAGATCGAGTTTTGCTGGATATCTTCAATAGGCAGTGCATAGTGCCGTATGTCAATATCTTCGAGCGCATGCCGAATCATCATGACACGCTCACCTGCGGTAAACGGGTCACTTAAATTGTGACTTTTTTGGGCACTTCCAATACCTATTACCACTTCATCAACTTCATCTGCGATCTTTGCTAAGACCGTATGATGTCCGAGGTGATATGGCTGGAAACGCCCGATATAAAAGGCTCGTTTCATGTGCACATGCCTGCACCTACTGTAATATCAGTGCATTCCACATTCATCGAATGAGAATTTTTCACAGACTTCGAGATAGTGTACTGAATTGTTTTTATGTTTCATTTCGGTGAGTTTCTTGATAAGGAACATTCCCGGTTTTGGATCATTATTGATCTCAAGACCATCTACCATATTAATATATTTCTCACCAACATCAGTTCGTATCAATACACTGTTCCATCCATCAGGTGCACCAACTGACCCTACTGCTATGTCAGCATGTACTGATGTGTAGTCACAGCAATTGTGACATGGATTCCTTGCAAGTGAGGCAATCTCTGCGATTGGCACATTGTGCTCTCCACCGTCTTTTGTAAATGCCCAGAACTTTCCGCCGCCAAAGTCCATCTTGACAACATCTTCAATGTTAAGTCCAAGAATATTTGGTATGATCTCTTCCTGCATCTTGTCGTGGTGGAAACTTTCCATGCACAACAATCCAATAATAACAGCGATCTTATCATTTACGTTCTCACGTATAAGACTGGCTGCATGTACCTGACATGGTACACCTACAACAGCGATCTTACTGTGTGTTTTGAATAGGTCTTTTAAGATTGCATCAACAGGATCGGATGTATATTTGGTACCCTTTGTCTTATCAACATCACCTGCTTGTGTTAGTACGATAACTTCAGTTTCCCATTTTTCGTTCATGGTAATACCGAC
>DQIO01000146.1 GCA_020793555.1 Methanosarcinaceae archaeon
GTCCCAGAATTCCCAACAATTGCTCTTCCAGTAGCAGCAATCCTCGGCCTTGCATTCTTCTTCCAGCGCCGAAGAGAAGAGGACTGAGCAACTCGCTCATTCTCTTTCCTTTCTTTTTTTATTTTATTTTTTTGTTGATCTAATAATGAAGTGTGACTTTTTTTAGTCAACTCGTTTCCTCAAAATAATGGCATAGAGGATAATTAATATATCTCAAAAAGTACACAAACAACAATTCAGTGCATAAAACCCTCCGACAAGTATTCGGCAAGGCTTATAAGGTCAAAAAACAATGCTATGTCCAATCATGTCTACTGAATATGTAAGTGCCTTGAAGTTCCAGCTCACACATGGTCTGGAGTTTGAAAAGAAGTACATCACATCAACAATGAATAAAATGTTCAAAGTCGAGCTAGACATGGTCATGCGTGAAATGAAGCCGATCGAGATAACCCTTTCTGAATTGGAACAGCGCCACAACATGAGCTCTGACATATTTTGCGACAAATTCAATGCAGGCGAACTTGGAGATGACAGGGAATACATAAAATGGTATGCTTACAAAGATACGCACATCAAACTTACAGAAAGGGCAAATGAAATTACAAAATTGACCCATGCTTGAAAATTATCTTGCTGATGTCAAAGCTTCTTTGACTGCATCTTCTATCGTCATGGATATTGAGATTCTTGACGAGTTTATCACATCCGTTTCCGGGTATCTGGAATGCAAACTATTGATGATTGACAATTCAATACTCTATATATCTGAATATTTTACAATATCCGAAAACTTGATCAAACTGGATAAATATTCGTATCATCATCAAAAAAGTAACATGCTACTAACCAGATGGGATAATGCACCTCATCATAAAGAGCTTCCTCTTTTTCCACACCATGTTCATAGAAAGAACGGTGTATTTGAATCTAAAGAGATGTCAGTAGATGATGTCTTAAAAGAAATTTCAGAAACAATGAATTCGGCCAGCATTCTATAATGAGATTGTCGGAAAAGCCTAATTTTCGAATATTTCAGCTTTACTGTCTAAACTTGGTCAGGCGCAGCATAGTGATTTCGTTTAAACAATATTTTTGGAAATTTTAATTTTGGCGCTTTTCAGATACTTTTCCGACAATCTCATATTAATAAACTACGACTTCAGTTGTTTCAACTTCAGACATGAGGTTAGCAATGCAACAAACTTATCACATCTTGCTTTGTCACAACACCAACAACCTGTCCTTTGTCCAGTACCAATACCGCAGGATTTCTTTCAAGCATGTGTGATACTACACCGATGTCTGTTTTAGGGGATACAGTAAGGAATGATTCTCCCATCATGTCATATACTTTCATCTGGGATATTGCATCTGTCTTTTTATCCGCCATTGACCTTACGATAAGGTCGTCTGATATGCAACCGACCGGAACGCCATTATTGATGACAGGAACCTGTGAAAACCCGTATTTTTCCATAAGCCGCACCGCTTCGTTTACCGATATATCAGGGGTTGCATGTATGACAGGTGAGTGCATGATATCTTTTACAAGTATGTGCTCTTTCTCTGTAGATTCAAAAACATCAAATATTTTGCGTAGTGTGGACAATCTTGGATCAACATCGCCGGATTCGATACGCGCTATCAAAGGCTGGCTGACTCCTGCACGTTTTGCCAGTCCGCTTTGAGTGAGCCCAAGATCGGTACGTTTCTGTTTAAGGTCACCGGGTGTTGGAAGTTGCATATATTACTGATAGTAATTATATTATATAATTTAATTGGTTTTTGTATGCCGTATCCTCGCACTACGCCTATCCATAAACAGGACTCTCGATCTCCTTTGATCGTTTTGTCCTGAGACTTCCCTTCACAGCTTCGTAGAATTTCATGGTGTCCTCTGCCACAGAAGGTCCGGTTTCATCAACCGCTATCAAAAAGTGCAGTTGTGGGGAACATGAATGTATCTAACATGTTTATGACATTTAAACCTAAAACCTCTATATGTAATTGTGTTGGCCAAAATTATTGACTGGTCTTGTATTACTTTCAAGGTTTGTGAATTGTAATCTGTGTACTTTGCTGGCAATAATTCACTAAATATTAAAACCAAGTTAAATACGATTTTATACTTAAACCAACATTTAGATACTGTAGGATTATAAGTTTTTGCAATGTAAGAGTTCGTATCACACATTTATAAAACGGGGATTGATTCGTGGATTCTATATATCTATTACAAATGGGCGTGTCTGTCCTAATAATGGGGCTTTTGGCACGGTCTCTCAGTTACTATTTTAAAATTCCTGTGATTGTGTTTTTGTTAATTGAAGGCGTACTTATAGGGCCGGAGGTACTCAACCTTCTTGATCCGTCAGTGTTTGGGGATGGTTTGACAGCGATTGTTTCATTTTCTGTTGCAATCATCGTTTTTGATGGCGGACTGCATATTGATCTGCGGCATATAAGGTCTATTCAAAAAAGTGTCTTAAAACTCACTACGATCGGTGTTTTAATCACTTTTTTTGGTGCTACGCTTATAACCCACTTCTTACTTGGAGTTAATCTTGAACTGTCGGCTCTATTTGGGGCATTGGTGACAGCAACCGGTCCAACTGTGATAACGCCAATTGTAAGAAGTCTGCATGTCAACCATAAAGTTAGCAAGATTTTGGAACTTGAAGGTGTGCTAAATGATGCTGCAAGTGTAATATTGGCGGCAATGGCATTTGAGTGGATGGTATCCCAATTGTCCGGCATGGAAGCTATTGGATTTATTGTGTACCGGTTATTTATCGGAACCTTGGTGGGTACCATAAGTGGTGTGGCATTGGATCGATTATTAACAAAAGGTCCTATGATAACCGAACAAACAGCTCGATTGGTCACGATGGCATTGGTTCTTACAACCTATGTTATTGCGGAGTCGTTTGGAAACGAATCAGGAATATTGGCGGTTGCGATATTTGGTATTATCATGGGATCGTCCAAGACACCGTATAAGCAAACGATAAAGGAGTTCAAGTCAGATCTTGTATTTATTATGCTGTCTTTAATCTTCATCCTTCTTGCAGCTATGTTGAATTTTGATGATATAGCACAGATCGGCGCAGGTGGGGTTGCTGTTGTACTATTGCTTGTCGTTTTGGTTCGACCTATTGCAGTGTTTGTATCTACACATGGTGCAAAAATAAGTACGGATGAAAAACTGTTCATATCATTTATTGGTCCAAGAGGTGTAGTTCCTGCGTCGATCGCAACGTATTTCGCGCTCAAACTTGATCTACTGGGAATTGATGGTGGGCAAACACTTGTTGGTCTTGTGTTTCTTACGGTGATTATTACGATAGTTATGACAGGTACTTTGTCAAAATATGTTGCAAATTTATTAGGAGTGATACCTATGGAAATTATTTTAGTTGGAGGTGGTGAAGTTGGTCGTACATTGGCCGAGCGTTTTGAAAAGCGCGGTGAAAATGTTGTGGTCGTTGATACCTCCGAGGAAAACTGTCAAAAGTTGATGAAACTGGGAATTCGAGCTATACATGGTGATGCTGGTGATGTTAATGTCTTGAAAAAGGCAGGGATTGAAAATGCGAAGTATATTGTCACCACTACGGACCAAGACAATACAAATCTTCTCGTGTGCCAGATCGCGAAAAGTAAGTTCGGGTTTAACAAAGAACAGCTAGTTGCAAGAGTGAACAATATTGACAATATGCATGCATTTTGGGATCTGGAGATACGTTCAATGAGTCCTGCAATGACCACTGCATTGGTTCTTGACAATATGGTGGGTAGACCCAATATGTTCTCAATGTGTGAAGTTGGAGGTGAGGGTGAGATATTGGAGGTAAAGGTTACAAATCCAAAGGTTGCCGGAAAAGCCATAAAGGAACTTACACTTCCTAAAAAGAGCTTGTTGATGATGGTCAGGAGAGGCGATCAATCGATTATAGCACACGGTGATCTGGTTTTGGAATTTGATGACATGGTTACTGTGATCGGGGAAGGAGATGCTGCAAAGGAGGTTTCGGATATTCTTCTGAGATAGGTGTGGTGGTGGGTATTGTAAGACTGCGGTATTTTCTGAAATATTGTTAGATCGAATGGGTCAAGACAAATGCGAAAAACGGCGCGACCACACGCATGCAGCGCGGCATGTTCCTACACCATGAATATGAAATGCAAAATTGTTTTCAAGCGGTGTCATATTTGCTGATATGACAATTGCATTGTTGGATTTGGGGTTATGGGTTTGGCAGCAGTGGAATCCGCCGCATGCGGCGGAAACTGATGCCCCGTTTTCTTTAGTTTAGAGAAAATTGAAAATTGAGGCATTTCAATCGAAATTCCAGTGGCTCAATTTCGTAATACTCAATCGATCGAACTCACTTCACACCACTTCCCATGCCCTTCCCATATCTTCACACTGAGTGGGAATTCAAGTCTTACCGAAAGTTTGGCATGGATGTCCTCACATAGATTTTCTACACTTGGATAAGGAAGAATATCATTCAATATGGTGTGGTCATATTCCTTCAATACATCTTTTATGATAGTCTTGAGATCATAGAAATCAATTACCATTCCACCCTCTTTCTTCTCGCCTTTTATCACGATCTCAACTTTGTACGTGTGCCCGTGCATAATCCCGCATGTTTCATGGTCTGGCAGGTAGTGAGCACTGTCTATATATTCGATTATTCCTAGTTTCATTTTTGTCATTATAAGCACCCCCACATCTTGTGGGTCTGTGGTATTAT
>DQIO01000316.1 GCA_020793555.1 Methanosarcinaceae archaeon
CTTGTGTTAGTACGATAACTTCAGTTTCCCATTTTTCGTTCATGGTAATACCGACAGCACAGTCGATCTCACCCTTTTCAAATAATGATTTTACTATTGCTGATGCCATTGCACCATCCTGACCCGGCAGTTCGCTTTTTGCAGCAAAGAACCGTTGTACGTTTGCAAACTCATCTTCTGCATATCCATCTACAACAGGGCAGACACGACCGCAGGTAAAGCATCCTTCACAAACATTTGGTGCAGCACCTTTCTTATACAAAGATAGGTCATCAGGGTCACGGATTGCTGCAGTAATATCAACAATAACTGCACCGGCAGGGCATACGGCTTCGCATGCCCCACAAGCAGTACAGACGTCATATTCAATGACTTCCAAGATCTTTGGATGAACCATTAGTTCCCTCCGATGATCTCCTTACCAATGAGTTTTATGGCTTTCTCTTTGTTTGGTCCGATCGGTGATCCTGCAACGATCTGTGTTACGCCGATGTCAAGCAGGTCATTGATCCTTGCTTTACAGTCATCAGGTGTTCCGCAGATTGAGAATGCATCCATCATGTCGTTGGTGATCATGCCACCCATAAGTGCTCCAAAGTCGCCTTTTGCAATTGCTCCACCGATGGCTCCTTTTGCTGCAACATCGATACCGTGGCGCTCAAGCACCATGTCAGGTGAACCTGAAACAATAAATGCCACCACGATCTGTGCTGCACTTGCTGCTTTCTTTGCGTCTTTGTCAATTGAGAAGCATGCGTATGCCGCAACATCAACTTCCTTTGGATCGCGTCCTACTTTCTTTGCACCTGCTGCGATCTGCGTGACTGCAACCTTAAAGTCCTTTGGGTGTGATGCGTTGATCAATACACCGTCTGCAACTTCTCCTGCGAGTTCAAGCATCTTTGGACCCTGTGCGCCCATATAAATAGGAACATTTCCTGTGTTAAATGCCATCTTTGCGCCGCCGACCTTTACCATATCTCCGTCCATTGATACTTTCTTTCCAGAGAAGTATCCACGGAATGCTTCGATGGTTTCTTTTGTCATGGTGAGTGGCTTTTCCCATTCAATACCCATTGCATCGAATGTTACTTTGTCTCCGGGACCAATTCCCATTATTGCACGTCCACCTGAGATCTCATTAATTGCACCGATACTTGATGCTGCAATTGCTGCATTTCTAGTGTAGGGATTTGTTACCCCAGATCCCAATTTAATGGTGTTTGTGTTCATGGCAAGAACTGCCAGTGTTGTGTATACATCACGGTTGTTGTAGTGATCAGTGATCCATACATTATCAAATCCCTGTTGTTCTGCAAGTTTTGCATAGTGCGAAATCTTGAGAACAGGGTCGCTTGGTACAAACTCTATTCCAAATGTCATTTAAATCCTCCTTACAATAATTAATCAATATTCTGTGTTCATACATCTTTAAAACGTTATTGGTTTTGTTTTTAGTATGTTAAGTGTAACCTGATTTACTTTTTATAATCATCAATGGGTTAATTATGTTAGTTTTATGATGATATATTCACAAAGCGGGTTTACAACTGCTGGTAAATATATTTATCATTATTATGTTGATAAGGGAGCGAAATCTTTTAAAGTATTGACTATTCATTATTTATTGGTGAAATGAATGATTGAAACTGCCTATGAATTCAAGACATCTGATACAAAACTTGTTGAGAAGATAATAAACGATGACAATGTTCACATAAACCACATAATATTGGAAAAAGGACAGAACATGCCGGAACACTTTTCCAATTCAAATGTGTACCTTATAATTGTTAAAGGTGAGATGAGGTTGACATTAAGCGATAATGAACCAAATGACCATATACACGGCTCAATAGTGAATGTTCCATATAACACAAAAATGCTGATCCGGAATGTAAACACTCCACTGATGGAGTTTTTTGTGTTGAAGTCTCCAAACCCCAAATATTATGAAGAGTAAATCGACTTGCAGTGGGGGGCAAACAATTTGTATCTGGTCTGTTACCAACACGTATATGTATAGCAAAGTCACACATTATCTTAATAGTTTGAATGTTATTGGGAATGAGATTCAATCTATGTGGGAGAGACATTGTTTGGTTATTTGTGAGTATGGTGTGAACCAAAGAAAATACACCGTTCGCAGATGCACGAATGGTTATATATATGTCTACTGATATACAGATAAATCCTAAATAATATTGACATTTAGACTGTAAAGGGAGGTGAGATTAATGGGTGTTTCAGGAATTGGTGAAAAATATCGTTGTAATATTTGTGGCAATGAAGTTGAAGTTACAAAAGTAGGCGGCGGTGCTCTTGAATGTTGTGGTGAAGAGATGGAATTAATTAAATAAACCAAAAAATTGGAAGTATTTTAAGGTGAGTATACATGAAATGTTATCAATGTGCTAAAATGGGAAAGGATACGGATGCGGTTGGCATTTGTATAGTGTGTGGAATGGGTTTATGTAAAGATCATCTGAGGCGCGAGGAGATTCCCGTATGGGACGGGGACTACCCCGTGCGGTTGAAACCGGATGTGGAGCATATACTAAGAATTATTTGTGAACCGTGTCATGAAGCGCTAATGGAGATTTTATGAGGTAGTAATATGTTGAAATGTTACGACTGTATGGAAGAAGGGAAAGACAGTGAGGCAGTGGCCATCTGCATTGTTTGTGGAAAAGGTCTATGCGATGAACATGCAAAGAGGATGGACCTGCCTATATGGAGTGGAATTAATCCTGCACCTGAGAAAGTGCATAAGAAGGAACTTCCAAGGATCTTGTGCAATTATTGTGTTAAACAGATATTGACAGACGCATTCGACTGATTACGAATTAAACACATAGATGACACATAGGACATCAATAGAATGGAGATAATTACATATGAGCGAACATGAAGAAATACTGGAAAGTATGAACAAAAAGATGGGGTTCACCCCACCTATTCTGGATACACTTGGGGAACTTGATCCTGAATTTCTGTTAAAATACCGTCGGTGCGATCACAAGATGTTATCAGATGGTGCACTCTCCGGAAAGGTAAAGCGGTTGATGGCTCTTGCAGTTGTTGCATCCAGACAGTGCAATGAATGTACGGTATCCCAGATGAAAAGCGCCCTTAACGCCGGCGCGACAAAAGAGGAGATAATGGAAACCATGGATGTCATTTTCCTGACATCAGGTGCTCCTTCTGTTGCGGTATGTCGGGATGCTTTGAAAATGTTGAAATGATCGATACAAATTCATCCAGCATTGAAAATAATATATTGGAGGTACAATATGACTGAAAAGAGCTTGTTTTGCGGGGTTAACAATCCCGCAGACGCATCAAATCTTACAGATATGGAAAAGAAGCATGTGCCTGTTATTACGGCACCCGATACCGTGACCGCCGGCGAGGCGTTTGAAGTAACCGTTAAGGTTGGAAGCACACCCCATGGGATGGAAGAAGTTCATCACATTCAGTGGATCGACCTGTATTCAGGTGGGAACTTTATTACCAAAGTGATACTCACGCCAGTATTTATGACTGCAAAAGCGACTATCAATATGGTCAAAAGCGGAGCGCATGAAACTGCTACACTGCGTGCGGTCATTCGGTGCAACGTTCATGGAATGTGGGAAAGTGAGAAAGAGATTGCAATCAAGTGATTTCGATTAAACAACTTGATGCGTAATGTTTGTAAGGGGGTATTATCCATTAAACCGAAAATAGTTGTGCTGTTCATTGTATTGATACTGTTTACAGTAACTCCGTCACTTGCAGCAGAACAAACAGCGGATGGTTCATTATCTTCGGACATGTTTGAACGGGATGGGGAATGCACAAGATGTCATGGTATAATCCATTCCCAGTGGGAAGGGGGGATGCATTCACTCGCCGAGCTTGATCCGTTTTACAAGATAGAATCTGAGATGGCAAGTAACGACACTGATGGCTTGACCGATACGTACTGTGCACGTTGTCATACACCCATTGGTGTACTATCAGGAGAACTACCTCCAGTTGATGGTTCCGAACTGAGTGATATTGCAAAAAGAGGCGTTCAGTGTGACTTCTGTCACACGGTATCAGGCAGTGCGGGAATCGGCAATTCACCTTTTATCGTCACACCAGGTAATATAAAATGGGGACCGTTTCCGGATTCAAAATCGCCATATCACGGGTCTGAGTTTTCAGACCTTCACACAAAAGCAGAATTCTGCGGCATGTGCCATGATGTAAATCACCCCACAAACGGCTTGCCTCTTGAAGCTACTTACACGGAATGGAAAAACGGACCATATTCTAAAGAAGGAGTTCAATGTCAGGATTGCCACATGACACCCGGTGTCACACAATTTGAGGCAAATCCTGGAAAAGCGGCATCAATGGGTCCGGATAGAGACCACATATATACCCATTATACAGTTGGCGCAAATGCGTTTATAACAGACATTCTTGGAGATGAGACTCACAGGGATATGGCAATTGAGCGCCTCCAGAGTGCTGCAACGTTGACTGTAAATGCTCCACCATCCGCCGAAGCGGGGGATACCGTAACTGTTGATCTGTCAATCACAAATTCGGGTGCAGGACACATGCTCCCAACAGGCTTGACAGATATGCGGCAGATGTGGCTGGATGTGACTGCAACAGATGCCGATGGAAACCAGTTCTACCATTCCGGTTCACTTGATGAGAAAGGAATAATTGAACCTGATGCTGTGGTATATACTACGGTTTTAGGGGATGCGGACGGGAATAAGACCATTAAGGTCTGGTTTGCAGAGAGTATCCTTTCGGATAATAGGATATTGCCGAGAGATACTGCTGTCGAGGAACACACGTTCACAATTCCACAAGATGTGAAACATCCTATAACCATTAGTGCTAAGTTGCAATACCGCACTGCACCACAGGAAATCATTGACTATTTGTTTGATGATGGCACGTATGATGTACCGGTCATAATCATGGCGCAAGCATCAGATTCGATCAATTCACCGGATTTGAATGCAAATGTAAATGTAAATGTAGATGAAGATGAAGATGAAGATAAAGATGTGCAAGCCGATGATACACCAGAGTCCGCACAAGAGTCCACACCCGGATTTGGAGCATTCGGACTAATATCTATATTAGCCATCACTGGGCTGTTTGTTCATAGGAAGAGGAGAGTTTAATCAGATGGTAGGTAAAGAAACTGAAATAGCACCAAATAAGATTGAAGATTGCATCGGACTGTTCTGTCCGGTGCCTGTTTTCAACACATCACAGTCTATCAACGATATAGAGATAGGCGAGGTGTTGGAAGTATTGACAGATGACCCTGCATCCACCAATGATATACCGAGATGGGCTAAAAGGACCGGCAACAAACTGTTGAAATTCGAAGATATGGGCGATCATTTTCGATTTTTAATTGAAAGAGTGAAATGAGGATTTATTATGACTGAACAAAATCTATTATATGTACAGACAAGCGGTGTAAGCACACCTGAGCGATTGTATTCTCCATTCGTACTTGCACAGACCGCAAAAGCCATGGGAATTGATGCAGCCGTGTATTTTTTGGGAATGGGTATAACCGTTGTCAAAAAAGGTGAAGCAGAAAAGATACAGATGGGAAGTTTCCCGTCCCTTAATGAGATTATTGACCAGAGCGTTGCCGCAGGAGTAAAACTCTATGTATGCGAAGCATCGACACAGTTGATTGGAGTTGACAGGGGCGATTTTATTGAAGGCGTTGAAGTGGTAGGTGCAGCAACCCTGAACGATCTTGTTCTGGATGCCGATGGGACAATGTGGTTCTGAATTGGAAAACATAAGGAATTGAATAATTGAGGGAAGGAGATCCGGGGGATATTAAAATAAAACGAGGTTATGAAATTGAACAGAATCTACATGGATAATGCTTCCGGCGCTCCTGTTGATGAGCGTGTGATCGAGAAGATGATGTCGTACATGAAAACCGATGTAGGAAACCCTGCGTCTTTACATGATTCAGGTATCAATGCAAGACGGGCGCTTGTGACTGCAAGGGAATCAGTGGCATCCCTTATCAGTGCAGAGAGCGATAATATTATTTTCACATCAGGCGGCACGGAATCCAATAATATTGCCCTTCGAGGTGCAGCCCAGAGGAAAAAGAGCAAAGGCAAGCATATTGTCACAACCGTTATCGAGCACATGTCTATTATCAACACCTGCAAGGACTTGCAGCGCGAGGGTTTTGAAGTATCATTTGTGCCTGTGGATAAAGACGGGCTTGTTGATGTCGAGCGTATAGAACATGAGATACGCGATGATACGATCCTGATCTCTGTTATGTATGCGAACGGTGAGATCGGAACTATTCAGCCGATACGTGAAATTGGTGAGATGGCACATGAGAAGGGAATCCTGTTTCATGTAGATGGAGTTGCGGCATGTGGCAAGATCCCGATCGATGTGCAAAAGGATAACATTGACCTGCTTTCAATCTCATCAAATGACTTGAATGGTCCAAAAGGTGTTGGTGCATTGTACATTGGCAAAGGTGTGCCAGTCCGTCCGATAATGACAGGAGGCGGGCAGGAAAGAGGTATAAGATCAGGGTCGGAGAATATCTCTGGAATTGCAGGTTTTGGCAAAGCATGCGAGATCGCAAAAGCAGAAATGGATGCAGATTCTGCTAAGATGATGGAAATTCGTGATCGGATCATCGAAAAGGTGCTTGGAACGATCAAATATTCGTATATCACAGGTCACAAGACAAAAAGACTGCCAAATATTGCAAGTATGAGATTTAGTTTCATTGAAGGTGAGAGTATTATTCTGGGCATAAACGACCTCGGGATAGAGGCATCAACAGGGTCTGCATGTTCTGTGAAAACACTTCAGCCGTCCCATGTTCTCATGTCAATAGGACTGCGGCACGAGGAAGCACATGGGTCGCTTCTGCTTTCACTTAACAGGTGGAATACCATTGAAGAGGCGGATTATATTATTGAGAACATTCCCAGTGTGGTAGACAGGCTTCGTGTGCTGTCGCCATTGTATCCTGGCGAATAATTGTATAAAGGGGGATTTTGTATGGTAGAACCAATAGAGTACAGTGAAAAAGTAAAGGATCATTTCAGGAATCCAAGGAATGTTGGTGTCATAAAGGATGCCGATGCAATAGGGCAGGTTGGGAATCCGGTCTGTGGCGATTTGATGGAGATTCAACTTAAGGTTGAGGACAATATTATCAAGGATATCAAGTTCCGAACTTTCGGTTGTGCTTCGGCTATTGCCACTTCCAGTATGATAACTGAGATGGCAAAGGGTATGACACTTAAAGATGCACTGGAGATCACTCGTTCAGATGTTGCGGATGATCTGGGGGGACTGCCGCGCGTTAAGATGCATTGTTCAAACCTGGCGGCAGATGCGCTACATGCTGCGATAAAGGATTATATGGAAAAGCAGAAAAGCGGTGCAAAAAAACTTGGTGAAAATGAGTATGAGGTCGCAGTTGTTGGAAGCGGTGCAGCTGGTCTGTCTGCTGCAACTGTATCTGCATACATGGGACTTAAGACCGTTATATTTGAAAGTGATACGTGGGGCGGCATTCTTAACAATATGTGCTCGGCTCGATTGATCGAAAATTACCCGGGATTGACTGGCAAGATATCTCCTGCGGGTCTTACAAAATCGTTTCTTGAGGATGCGGAAAACCAACAGGTTGACCGAAAAAAAGAGGCTGTAATCAGTATTGATATTGAACAGGAGAGCGGTTTAAAGGTTTTGACAACCGAAGGGGGCACTGGCATTACATATAAGGCTAGATTCGTGGTGCTTGCAACAGGAAGCATTCCTGTGGAATCCGGCGTTGTTGGCGAGGAAAAGTTTGCACAGGATGAGGGAGGGGTGTACTATCTCAGCACTGATCCATCCAAACTTACGGACAAACGGGTACTTATCTATGGCAAAGGATACAATGCGGTTTCGACTGCCGAGTGTCTTTCTGGAATTGTTAACAATATCACATTGGTTACGGAAGAAAGTTCATTCAGTGTACCTGAAAAGGTCATGGATAAGGTAAAAGGGATCGAAGCATTGAAAATCATGACATCAACAGACCTGCTGGAACTGCAAGGTGCAAAGAAAGTTGAAAAAGTAATCTTACAGGATAATACTGAAGATGAGAAACTTGAGATCTATGTTGATGCAGTGGTGCTTGTAAGCGAACTGAAACCAAACATAAAAGCGGCTGAACATCTTGGGGTCGAGATCGATGAATCCGGTTTTGTCAAGACCGACAAACACCAGCGTACAAATATAGATGGTGTTTATGCAGTTGGAAATGTTGTATCTGATGTCGATCTACTTATTGTTGCTGCGGCGCATGGGGCAATTGTTGGGCACGATGTGTACAACAGGCTCAAGCCGCAGTAGTATTGATTTTAGATAAACAGAGATGATAAAATATGTCACCGGAAATAGATTTGGATAAATGTGATGGAGTCGGAGCATGCGTTGAAACATGTCCGCTGGATGTATGGGAATTGGTTGACAACAAAGGAGTCGTTGCGCAGCCGGATGATTGTGTCGAGTGTGGTGCGTGTGTTGATGCTTGTCCGGTGGGAGCAATTACGCTGCCATAAACGACATTACATAATAATGGGTATGTGAGTTATAGTGAAAGGAGTGAAAATGTCTGATAATGATAATACCATAAAAGTTCTGGGTATATCCGGAAGTCCAAGGAAAAAAGCGACCGATCATGTAGTGAAAGAAGCGTTAAGGTTTGCGGAGGAGAATTTTTCGGTAGAGACTGATTATTTCTCTGCAAGCGGGAAAACACTGAATTTCTGTATCCATTGTGATTTTTGCATTCGCAAAAAAGAGGGGTGCATTCACAAGGACGATATGGTCGAGTTGTATAAGAAAATGATCTGGGCAGATGCATGGGTAATCGGTACTCCTGTGTATCAGGGAACGCTCAGTGGTCAGACAAAGGTTATGATGGATCGATGCCGCGCGATCGTTGCGCGCGACCCGAAGGTGTTCTTGAACAAGGTTGGTATGGCAGCCGCTGATGGCGGTGACCGTGTTGGTGGGCAGGAACCTGCGATCCAGACCATTCTCAACTTTTATGTGATAAGTGAGATGATCCCTGTTGCGGGAGGGTCGTTCGGGGCGAACCTTGGTGGTACGTTATGGTCTAAGGATAAGGGGGCAGAGGGTGTGTCTGAGGATTCAGAAGGGCTCAGGAGTCTGCACCGATCGGTGAATAAATTGATTAGTACCGCAAAGATCATGAAAGGCATTCAATGAATGGAGGCATTGCCTGTGGAATTCACAGCAAATTTGACAGAGATCATACAGCGAACCTATGATATCAAGAGTTTCAGGTTCAATCGACATGCCGGATTTGATTACAAAGCCGGACAGTTCATGTTTGTTACAATAACGATTCTTGGTGAAAAAGTACGCAAGCCTTTTACGATTTCCAGTAGTCCGACCGAAAATGATCATCTAGAATTTACCAAGAAGCTCACGGGACATGATTTTTCCAATGAGCTTGATGCGATGGCTGTTGGTGATACTTTGGATATCGATGGTCCCTACGGGAATTTAACATTTGAGGGTGAGTATGACAAAATCGCACTGATTAGTGGTGGTATCGGTATCACGCCAATGATTAGTATATGCAAGTATTGTGCTGATGCGGGACTTGATACAAAAGTTACAATAATCAGCAGTAATAAAATGCAGGATGATATTGTTTTTGGAGCTGAACTTGACAAAATGGAACGTGGGAACAAAAACCTGAAGGTTGTTCACACTTTGACACGGGCAGGTGATACTTGGCAGGGTTGTCGGGAACGGATATGTGAAAGTCTGATCATTCGCGAAATACCGGATTACAAAGAGTTTGTGTTCTATCTATGCGGTCCGCCTGTAATGCTTGATTCTATGGTTTCGATATTGGACAGTCTTGGCATCCCGAAGGAGCAGGTTAAACAGGAATCGTTCGTGGGATATTGAATTATGCACTAATTTGAATATTAATGATAAGGAAAAAGGAGATGGAAATGTATGGTATGTTTGGAAGGAACACAGACTGAAAAGAACTTATTAACTGCATTTGCAGGAGAATCACAGGCAAGAAACCGCTATACATATTTTGCATCGGCTGCGAAAAAAGCGGGGTATGAACAGATTGCAGGAATCTTTTTGGAAACGGCTGACAACGAGAAAGAGCATGCAAAAAGGTTATTCAAGTTCCTTGAAGGCGGAGAAGTGGAGATAACAGGTTCATTCCCTGCCGGTGTCATCGGAGATACAAAGTCAAATCTTGAAGCGTCAGCCGATGGTGAGAATCATGAGCATACTGTGATGTATCCTGAATTTGCCGAAATTGCACAAAAAGAAGGTTTTTTGGAGATTGCATCGGTTTTTAAGAATATCGGTGTGGCGGAGCAGGCTCATGAGGGACGATACCGCGCTTTGATAGACAATATCGATAATGGGGCGGTGTTTAAGCGGAATACTGTTATTAAATGGAAATGCCGCAATTGTGGTTATGTTCATGAAGGTACGGAGGCTTTGGAGATGTGTCCGGCATGTGCACATGAGAGGGCATATTTCGAGGTTTGGGCACGGAATTATTGAGTATTTTTAGAATTTATAACAGGAAGGAGGCTAGAAGTTGAAACGGATCGCATGGGGAATTACAGGGTCAGGTGACTTGATACGTGACACTTATGAGGTTATGGTTGACATTAAGAACAAAACCAATGTTGAGGTAATGGTGTTTTTGTCAAAGGAAGGTGAAACAGTGATGAAGTGGTATCGTATGTGGGATGATATCCAGCGTGATTTCCCGAATTTCAAGGTAGATGCAGGACCAAATTCGCCTTTTATTGCAGGACCGCTTCAGGTAGGGCATTATGATCTATTGTTGATAGCACCTACAACTGCAAACTCAGTGGCTAAAATGGTTTGCGGAATTGCGGATTCGCTTGTTACAAATGTAGTTGCGCAGACTGCAAAAGGAGATACCCCTATCTATATACTGCCTGTGGATCGGGTTATGGGTACTGTGAAGACCGTGGCACCGAATGGACGTGAGATGAATCTGAAGATGCGAGAGGTGGATGTGTCAAACACGGAAAAACTTGCACAGATGGAAAATATCACGGTGCTGAACAGCCCNGACGAAATATATGATCTTATTGGGGTAAGTAAAGATTAATGAAATTATNAGGCCGTAGAGAATANTTACCCCTGCGGAATTGAGCACCTGCTACGCCCGCAAGGCGTGCAGGGANCATATTCAAAGAGTTTTGATATGTTATGTCTCCTTANCCATGCAGCATTTTTTGTATTTTTTGCCTGAACCNCANGGGCATGGTTCGTTTCTTCCAATCTTTATCTTCTTGGGTTTTTCATTGTTTTCAAACTCGGAGGGATTATCATCGTCATCAAACAACATGTCATCAAACGTGGATTCTGAATTATTAATTGAATGCAAATATTCGATATTCTTTCTGGAAAAGTGGTCAATAGGATCTTTTTTACATTCATTGAACAGAATACCATCGTATTCTCCTGAAATTGTCAATTCAATCTCTTCTACGCTGTCGATTATCTCATTCATCCTGTCTTCTTTAAAGGCTCTTCGTATATCCGGCATTACAGATGGATCATGGAACAACGCAATATCACCTGCTACAAGACTTGCAAATGTAGGGTCACCGGTGGTGTTTAATAATTTTAGTAAATGTTTTTTGATGTCATCTTTGTAGGAAGGGTACTTGGTGGTTAAAAATACAAGTGCAGTCGTGACGGTATTTCTTGTAAAAGATCCCAGTGTTTCATCGGATGAAAATCTCTTGAGATCTTCTATGGCATCTTCCCCGAAAACAACCAAAATGCTTGCTGCATTTTCGGTCAACCAAAAATCAAGTTCATCACTACGGTATCGAATTGTGTCCAGAAAAAGTTCTAAAGATTCTTTGGTATTTATGAGAGGAAGTATATGGATCACATGTATTGGGAGCCACCCATTTCCATAGTCCTCCCTATCCCAGTATCGTCCATCCTGTATCACTTTCCGAAGCCAGAAAACTGCATCGTCCCTCTTTGCGAGTTCCATGGCTAATTTTTTGTTGACATAAAGTCCCAGTACTTCTATTACCTCTATTAGTTCTTCAGTGGGTATTTTTGGCAGTTCAGGTTCTACCATGTACCATCCAACATTCGTCTCGCTTGCAATCAGGTCGGCGAAATCTTCGTCAAGATATTCATCTTCGATAGTTGTTTCATCCAGTGATTGTATTATACCAAAACGGTTTTTTGCTTTTTGATAAATATCCATTATAGTCTCTTTCTCGCGTCCTTCAATAGGAATAAGATTTGACTTGATTATTCCTGAATAGATTATTTTTCCTTTGAATGGCAGGAGTACCGTATCAGCATACACCGGCAAATTAGATGAGAAATCACTCATATCGCCGTATAAGCCAAAAACCGCATAAGCTTTTGGACTGTTGAATGGCTGCAAGAAGATTGTATAATCTTTTGATTGGCTGATCACACAGAACTTACCTCCTACGAATGTTTCCCAGTTTCTAATTATATCAAGTTCATCCTCGTTGAAATTAAACGGATTTTCATCAATGAATGAATCAATAAGTTCTATATTGGAAAATAAAATATCTAGAAGTAACTGTGTTTGGTTGACATCACTGTCTTTAAAATCTGGTTTTATTAATCCTTTTATGACAGGAAATTTCTGATTCACATAATTTAGAAGTGCAAAGTTAAGCTTGTAAAAAAGATCTGCATCTTGTTTTGACAAATTCATATTATCACTTTACGACCAATAGCATAATTCTTATTATTTCACATCAATGTATCATTCATATTCCGTTTTATCAAATTTAGCACCGCATGAGCCACAAAGCAATTTATCTTTATTTCCAATCCCACCAAACAACCCAAAATGGTGACATACTTTTTGTTTTTCTGCCCCCTCAAGTCCCATCACTTTGAATATCGTTTCCTGCGCCCAGTCGTTAACGAAAATATTGTAACTTCCAATTGCAAAATCATCGAGATAAGGCAATGCATCTTTCCCGATCTTGATGATTATTTCAGTAACATTATCTGCATGCTGATCGATCTCCTCATCTGACATATCATGGTCTCTTAGTGCCACTTCAATGGTGTATGCAAGAGGTCTAATTGATTTTATTCCAAGTTTTAGAAGTTCATTTTCAGCAAGATCATGTTTGGATTTTCTTCTAGAAAACAACATCGATGCAATTTCATAAATATCTTTGAACTCTTCAATTTTGGTTTCATCTTTGAGATATGGATACATTTTTTGTTCCCCAAAATTATGAATTGGTGTTTCTATTGTGCTGTAAATTCACCAATTTATTGTCAATAGATAAACACCATTAATTAAGCCCTTTTTAACCTTTACGACATTCACTCATTCTTGCGCTCAAACTCGATCTTTATATCAACTTTGCTTAATGATTTGTGCAATTACTTCAAGATAACTCTCTTTTATTAATCTCCCCAACAGTACTGCTGGACAAAAACGTGTCCCAATGGATTATTTTGCGGGCAATCCATTCCCTCTGCCTCCCTTCGAAGAACAGCGCCGCATCGTCGCCAAAGTTGACCAACTCATGGCACTCTGCGACGAACTCGAAACAAAACTCAATTAATCACAAACCGACGGCGCGAGATTGATGGAAGCGGTGGTGGCTTAAGTTGGTTGGTGCATGATCACAAGTTTGTGGCATATAGGTAGGTTCAAGTGAATGGCATAAATCCGCTAGGATTGTTTGACTACGTGTTATGGGCTGGAGGCAAAGTTTATGTTGTGTTTGGTTCCGGCATTGAATTTTGAAATAATATATTTAATATATGAACAATATTAATAATCAAGCATGACAACATTCGAAATTGAAGAAATCCCTTTTGAAAATAACTCTTTAATTCGTTCTTGTAAGATTAATATCAATGGTTCAAAAATCATAACACCAACGAAAACTGTGAGTGTAACAAGATCGAGTGATTTAGAATTAAAAGTTGCGTCACCATTCATTGGAAAAAATTATCGTCCATTTGGTGAAGTTTACACAAATGTCACTATTGATGATTTAACTAAGATGAAAAATGATGATGAGATTGGAAGGGAATTTAGCACAAAGATATCAAATAAATTATTAGCACTGAAAAGTGAAGGTGCTGTTCCGTATTTGGTAATGTCGATAACTGACAACAATAAAATACCCTATAATCAAATGTTGCCCGACGATATTCTCGAATTTATATTTAATATTCTATGGGGTACACATGGGAACGACATAGTAGTTCCTCCATTAATGGGTTTGCTTCCAAACAAAAAAGACTATTTTAAATTAATTCGTGCATTGAACAATAGGATTGAAAGTAACATTGATCGAAAAAATCTGCCAATTATGGCACCAATACCATCATCTTACAATTTAATAGATCCAAATCTATTGGAAGAATATTGGAATATAGGTTGTAGAATGTTTTCATTTAATTGTGAAAACAAAAAGTATGGTGGATTTGGTTACATGATTGAAAAATTGCATAATGAGTTAACAAAATTAAGCGAAAAAAGCGAGGAAAAATATATACTCAGTGCATTGAATTCAAAATTTAAAGTAGGCAGACAAGATTCAAGTCGAATTAATAATTTATTGGCTACAGGTTTTGGATTTGATGTATATAGTTCAAATCACATACAACCAAGAGGTTTCTTTGGCCCCCAGTTAAATTATCATTTGCTTAATTCAGATAATTATGGTTTTGAAACATTGTCTGATGTTTGCAGTGGCAATGAGGAATACGAAAATATCTTAAATTCACGAACATTTAAAAATCAAGATTTAGAAACAATTGAAACCTCTTTTTCGGCATATAAGCAGAGGAATCTCACTCAGAAATATAATACAGAAGAAAGTATAAATGAAGTCAGTTTGTATTCTAAACATATTGTTGACAATGATTTGTACGATTATTTTTCTGAAAAAACAAAGATAAAAAATGAAGTGATGGCAATGAATAAAATGTATAATAAAATATCATATTCTAGGTCATTCGTGCCTATTGATGAGTGGTTTTGATGGATTCTACAGAACTTAGTCCAGTTCAAATTGCAATTTTGACGTTACTGAAGAGTAAAAATATTGATGGAGAAAATAATACACCTATACCTGGAATGACTCACTTAGTAAAAGAATTATTTGTAATAAAGATGACTCCTTTAGGCGATAAATTGTTGAGTGATTTATCATTTGAGCCTGATAATTATGGACCTTATGACGAGACAATTAATGTAGCACTTGATGATTTGAGTAATGCTGGACTTGTTGGTTTAGAAAAAACTAGTAGTTATACAAAGATAAAAATAACAAATGAAGGTCTAAAATTAATGGATGGAGTATGGGGGAAACTAAGAGAAGATATCATTTCTTTGTTTACCTACGTCAAAATGAATTATAATCATTTGAATTCAACGAAATTATTAGATACTGTATATCGTGCATATCCTGAAATGACTAAGTATTCAATTTCAAAAGTTGCTGACAAATATCGATAGGGTGGTATCGATATCATGTTTTTTTTTGCAGACGCTTGTTTTTTAGTTGCATTACATTATGATAAAGATAATAATCACGGCGAAGCATGCGAAATTTGGAATGAATTATTAGAAAATAAAATGATTGTTGGGTATGACAATTTATACACCACCGACTATATTATAACAGAAGTGTTTCATATTTTGCAAAATAAAATAGGCTTCACAGAAACAGTGGAACATTATAGTGCAATTTCTAATAATTGCAATGTTGTAAAAGTTTTGTATCCTGAAACCGTTCAAAAAGCCATTGACTTAAAAATGCGTCCATTCTGCAATCGTAAAACAAAGAAGCCAGAAATTGGTCTTGTAGATGCGACTTCATTAATTATGATGGAAGAATATAAACTGAATTACATGATTAGTTTTGATGGGCATTTTAAAAATATTCCTCTAGTTTTTGCAATATGTAATGCACAACAATTGAAAAAATTGATATAGACATCACTTAATAACATAAAGGTAAATAAATATTTCCAGTTTGATTGGGCATAACTCCGCATCGTCGCCAAAGTTGACCAACTCATGGCACTCTGCGAAGAACTCGAAGCAAAACTCAATCAATCACAAACCTACGGCGCGAAATTGATAGGGCGATGGTGGCTTAAGTTAGTTAGCGCGCAATCACAAATGCAGCGTATTTGACCTATACCTAATCATCCCGAATTCCTGCAATAAACTCCTCGGTCATGGTGCATGCTTTATTATCAGTGAACTGTTTTGCAGGATGCTTCATAAAGTATGCAGATGGCGAATATAAGACACCACCTACGCCTCTTTCAAGCGCAAGTTTACAGCACCTGACCGCATCAATGACCACACCTGCGGAGTTGGGGGAATCTTCGACCGACAGACGCAGTTCAATATTCATTGGCACATCTCCGAAGAGTTTGCCTTCCATCCTTAGGAAACACACTTTGTTATCCTTTTGCCATGGAACATAATCACTTGGTCCAATATGGATGTTATCGTCATCAAGCCTTTGTGCGGTAACAGACTGTACCGCTTCGGTTTTTGAAACCTTTTTTGAAGCAAGCCGGTTTCTGTTCAACATGTTTAAGAAATCGGTATTTCCACCTGTATTGAGTTGGTATGTCCGCTCTAACTTCACCCCTCTTTTGCTGAACAGGTCTGCAAGAGTGCGGTGTGTGATGGTTGCACCAAGTTGGGCTTTTATGTCATCGCCGATTATCGGTATGCCCGCTTTTTCGAATCTTTTTGCCCACACAGGATCACTTGCAATAAAGACAGGCATATTGTTTACGAATGCCACACCCGCTTCAAGTGCGCATTCGGCATAGAACCTTGTGGCTTCTTCGGAACCCACAGGAAGATAATTCAAAAGCACTTCAGTTTTTGAGATATTTAACTCATTTACGATATCCTCTTTTGAGAGTTCATTCTCATCGGCAAAGACAAAAGATTGTTTATCATCAAAATCATTCATGTGATCTGCCATACCATCCAGGACTTTACTCATTTTCACAATAGTTCCTGTCTTTGGTATATTCGCACAAAAAACAGTGGTACAGTTAGGCAATTCAAATATCGCATCAGCCACATCTTTTCCTACTTTCCTTTTATCGATGTCGAATGCCGCAACAACTTCAATATCGCTTGGCTTATAACCTCCGATCTCCCAGTGCATCAGACCAATCGCATCATCGCTGTTTTTATTCTTGTAATATTCAATGCCCTGAATAAGTGAACTTGCACAATTTCCAACACCTACAATTGCGATTTTAATGTTATCCATGAATATATCCTCATTTATGATAGTATATTTTTTATAAATAGTATAGTGCGAGTTAATTCGACCTAAGGGAGAATTTTCTCGTAATGATTACTCAATGTAATTGTAATTTCAACCTGTATCCTGATTATCCACTGTTTTATAAAAGACTTTCTAAATACACGAATCTGGGTCTTGTTTACAACAAAAAAGGATTTGGATGGTCGAAACTGATAACATATTAAACGGCACTTTCATATTATATTGTTAATTGATGTGGGAAGTTATTTAAGTGTCAAGTTGAATCATTTATTAAGCGTTTGGTAGATTGCTTCTGTCCAAAAAAAGGGATAATGGACTGAAACATAGCAAATCGATCAATAAATGAGTGGTTACATGAGTGATGTACTAAAAGAGATATCAGTTAATCTTGAAGAACTTGAGACGTTGGACAATGTGCTTGAGATGGCAATTTCTATGGAAGAGCAGGGCAGGGAGTTCTATCTTGAAAAGGCATCTACTGTCAAAAGCGTGGAAATGATTGGATTATACAATTATCTGGCAGTGGAAGAAGGCAGGCATGCCGATTACCTGAGACAATATAGAAAAGATAAAACTGTTTCTGATGTCAGATCCAATGCCCCGGATTTTAAAACATCATTTTCTATGGAGTTCGTTGGTGACAGTTTGGGAGAGATTGGTGTACTTCTCGCAGCGCTTCGTCTTGAGCGAAAAAGTGAATATTTTTATACTGAATTTTCAAAACGTGCTGAAAATGAAAAACAGCGTGGGTTCTTCGAAAAACTGGCATCTTTTGAAAGGGAGCATTATGAACTCATAGATGGTTTTCTCGAAGAGTCTACACAATTTCGGATGCAGACATAAATTAATCAATGTTAATATTGGGAGGAATAGGGTGTGGATAACGAATACAGTCCGGTAGAATTGGCTAAAGGGGTTTACTGGGTAGGAGTGGTTGACTGGAACTTACGTGATTTTCATGGTTATGTCACACCAAAAGGGACTACATACAATGCTTATCTGATCGTTGACGAGAAGATCGCGCTTGTGGATACTGTGAAATCACATTTTGCAGGAGAACTTATTAAACAGATCCAAAAGATTATTGACCCTACACGTATTGATTATGTAATATCGAACCATGTGGAAATGGATCATTCAGGTTCTTTGCCTGTACTTATGAGACTAATTCCAAATGCTAAGATCATTGCAACAAAACGAGGCAGGGATGGGTTATGTCAACATTATAGTAGTATAGGATGCAAGGACTGGAATTTTGAGGTTGTTGAAACAGGTAGTGAGTTGAACCTTGGTGCCAGGACCTTGATGTTCATTGAAGCCACAATGCTGCACTGGCCTGACAGCATGCACACTTACATCAAAGAGGATAAGATACTCCTTTCAAATGATGCCTTTGGACAGCATATTGCTTCGTCACATCGCTTCAATGATGAGGTGGATGATGTGATGGATGATGCTGCTGAATATTATGCAAATATCCTGATGCCGTTCGGCTCACAGGTACTCAAGTATGTAGATACGGTGAAGCAACTTGGTATTGGGATCGACATGATCGCACCATGTCATGGTGTGATATGGCGAAAGGATCCTGCACAGATAATCGCTGCTTATGGGCGGTGGGCAAATGCCGAGACTGTGCCAAAGGTTCTGATAATCTATGACACGATGTGGAAAAGCACTGAGCGGATGGCAAAGGCGATGATCGATGGTATAAGTGCTACTGGCGTGGAGGTAAAACTCCTGAACTTGCGAAAGAATGACTGGAGTGCGATCATAAAAGAGGTACTGACTGCACCGGTAATAGCTGTTGGCTCGCCTACGCTTAATAATGGAATGTACCCATCAGTTGCCGGATTTTTGACATATCTTAAGGGACTTCGACCAAAAGGTAAAAAAGCGGTTGCGTTTGGCTCATTCGGATGGGGCGGCGGTGCTGTGAAAGCGGTTGAAAAGGAATTGGAGACCGCAGGGTTTGAGATTATTGAACCCGGTTTGCAGGTGAAGTTCAGACCCGATGAGGACGATTTGAGATCTTGCCGTGAGATGGGTGGCAGGCTCGCAGATATGGCAGAGGGGAAATGACGCTTATCGTATAGAACCAGTAAACAAAAAATATAAGGAGTGATACATGTGGATTTTTCAAACGACGTTGAAACCGAAATATATGAATCGGCAAAGAAGAATGCAGAGGAAAGTGGATACAAACTAAATCCGGATTATGATATTGTTGTGACTGCAATCAAGGCTATATCCTACAATAAACGTGATAAGGGTGAACCATATTGCGGTTGCAGACCTACAACAGGCGACAAAGAAAAGGATAAGGCACTTATATGTCCGTGCTCACATCGTGATAAGGATATCAAAAAGCGCGGAGCATGCCTGTGCGCATTGTATGTTGCGTGAAGGGATGATCCCTTTTCATTTTTAGGTCAAATATAAATTAGTTGGGAGCGGGGGATTGCTTTCTTATATCTATGACATAGTGTCAGAATTCGATTTGAGTTATCATTGTTATGTTGATAATATCCGAAAATCCATCTTATATTGTAACTATTCAGCTATGCATAAACGTTGTCGGTAGATTGAATAGTTCATAAATAGATAG
>DQIO01000145.1 GCA_020793555.1 Methanosarcinaceae archaeon
ATTTGACACTGTCCAATTTTCGAGTTTTTTTTAAGACGCTGATTCACACAGATTTACGCTGATTTAAGGTTGCATCTGCGTTAATCAGCGTAAATCTGCGTCTAATATATTTGTTGAGACTACTGTATTTTGAAACTGTTTAATAATTATCTATATGCCAAATAATAGACACTTTAAAGTTGACACGACACTAGTCAACTGTCAAACAAAAAAAGTATTGGTGTGCACACATTCTAAAATGTACTACACCAAAATACAGTAGATATTAATTCACAATAAAGTTAATCAAAATTGCTCTTATGCCTGAATCGCCGGTAATTTCTACAGATCTGTATAACAAAATGCAATCTTTCATCATAGACTTTGTAAGTTCTTTATCACAAATTGCATCAAGCACATCTATAATACTTTCTGTTTCTTTGATTGTTGCTCCCACAGTCCACATAGTTGTATAAGTACCAGAGTCGGGTTCTGTTGTGATAATTGTTGCTACTGAGTCACCTTTTATCACATAATATGTGGTTGGTGCACTGCTACTAACAACATTTATTTTACTAGAACTGGGGTTTGGCCTGAATTTACTTAAAAATGATGAAACTGCTGTTGTTGCTGTTGTATCAATATCGATTTTGACAACATCAACATCTTGCTGAGTCATCATGATATTCATTACATCCATCCTGTCATCATCATAACCCAAGTCTGCGAAACGGTCTTCAATCTTCTCTAATTTGCTACCATCACCAGCGGATGCATTAGACACAAATATCAAAGAAACTAACATTAATAAAATTACTAATTTATGAATTTTCATCGGAGTACCACCTTTATATAGTATAGCTGTTATTTTTATATCTTGCAATAGTATAATTATTTTTTATATATTATATACATTTCCACAGGTTTTTAATATCCTCTCTACTTAAAAATATTAATCCTTGTGAACCGAATATTTTATAATATATGCACATTATTTACCTAGTCTATGAGCGAATACAAAGTTAAGATCCACGATATGCCGCAAGAAGAACGCCCCCGTGAAAGGCTAATCAAATACGGTGCCGAAAATCTCTCAAGTGCCGAACTTCTTGCGATCATTTTGCGGACAGGTTCAAGTAAAGAAAATGTTGTGAACATGTCCACTCGCATCTTGTCTGAATATAATATCAAGCAGTTGAGCCAGGCAAATGTAGCAAAACTCACAGAGATACATGGGATTGGCCCTGCAAAAGCGACTCAGATCGCTGCCATGTTCGAACTTGCAAGAAAACTCGAAACATTTACCGACGAACCCATGCGAAAAATCAGGTCGCCTGCCGATGTTCATTCCCTCCTGTATCCAAAAATGCGTGAGCTGAAAAAGGAAAAACTGACCGCGCTCTTTCTTGATACCAAGAACCAGATCCTGCGCGAAGAGGTTGTTTCGGTGGGTACATTGAATGCTAACATTGTGCATCCGCGTGAGATATTTAAATCCGCACTTATGGAATCATCCGCATCCGTGATCCTGGCGCACAATCACCCATCCGGCGATCCCACGCCAAGCAAAGAGGACATTGCAGTCACAGAGAAACTTATCGAAGGCGGCAAACTCCTTGGCATAGATGTACTTGATCATGTGATAATAGGAGATGGACGGTATGTCAGCCTAAAGGATGAAGGTCTGGTCAGGTGAGATGCATAAAAATGTCGTTATTTCCCGCTATTCAACAAAACATTTAAACGGTTGCATATAGAATAGGAACAGATGAGAGAAGTAACCCTTAATGACCCATATACGATACCGTACAAAGGAATATACGCGGTATGCGATTCCAATAACGAATTTGCAGAGATTATAGAACACACGAATTGTTATAGCGGTGCTGCATGGTCAAGATACCATTATTCCCATGCACCACTTGTCTTGCAAACCCGGGCAGTTGGGGATATGCTCAGGTATCTTGTAAAGGTTGGTACATCCGAACTTAAACTTGAGGCTTCCATTGCCGCCGCAGGTATCGAGTCTGTGCTTGTGGAAGGCGATGAGGTCAAGATCACCTATGCAGGTCTTGGGGGTGGCGGAGTAGGTGCAACTAAATGCAGGGTAACAGCCGATGGCGTGTTGCGGGCTGATATGACTGAATCCGGTGGCGGGCGTGCAGCAAAAGGTACGATCACAGTACCAAGGCGTGAGCGCGTGTTGATCGGTATTGATGATACCGATACCAAAGAAGAAGGTGCGACGTGGTCACTAACCCACAATATAGCAAGCCAGCTCAGTTGCAGCGATTCGATGTACCTGTCACATTCGCTTGTACAACTCTTTCCGGTTGCTGCAAAGACTCAGAACTGCGTATCCACAGTGCTTGAATTTGGGTGCGTGAGCAGTAATGCAAAAGAGGTACTCCTGCAGGAGATCGCTGAGGCGCTATTGAAGTACAGTGTTTCCGATGAAACAGGAATGGTCGTTCTTTCTGGTTTTGACGCAAACAATATTTACGAATACAGCAAAAAATGCCGCAGCTGTGAACTCACCCACGACTTTGCCATGGAATATGCAGAAAACCATGGGGTTGAGGTCTGGCTTGACGGCAATGGTGTAATCGGTGCTCTTGCCGCCCTGCCGTGGTTTGCCCGACCTGATGAGTCTATCAAGAGAGATGCGGAATTGCTGTTATAATTGGTCCATATTTGTTCAACCAAAATTAAAAACCGTGGAAACCGCCGTTGGCGACGCATCCCATAACTAAACCTGCCTAAGTACCATGATTCAATAACCATGCAAATGACACCGACAACAACGAGCACAACAGGACTTGAAGCACTCTATCTTGCAGCCGTTGACAGCAATGTTTCATTTGTCACGGCAGTTGCCGGCTATCCCATTACCGCTGTGATGGATAGATTTTTGGAAAACAACATGGATGTTGACGCGGGCGTGAATACAAACACGACCATCGATGCAAAATGGATGACAAATGAGAAGGTTGCGCTTGAAAGTGCACTGGGTGCATCAGTATCGGGCAGACGTGCGCTCGTACTAACAAAACATGTTGGCATGAACGTATTATCGGACCCTCTGGTAACATCCGCAACACACACAATCGGTGCAGGCCTGGTGATCTTTGCAGGCGATGACCCCGGAGTTGCCGCTTCCCAGAATGAGCAGGATTCCAGATGGTATGGCGAGATCGCTGAGGTCGCGGTATATGATCCATCAACACCACAGGATGCATACAGTGTTGTTGTAAAAGCATTTGAACTATCTGAGCAGGTCAGCGCACCTGTGATTGTCAGGATCACACACAGACTGGAGATCAGCGAAGGTGCGATTGAGAGAATAAGTAGGTCACAGCGTGATACACACAAAGTGGTCTTTGACAGGTCAATATGGTCGATCACAATGCGAGGAAAACACGAAAAGTTTCACATTGAGTCTTACCCCAAACTTGTGGAAGAAGCAGAACATACACCTTTCAACAGGCTTACAATGGGACTGGGAAGTGAGGGTGGAGATGGAAATGTTGGCATCATATCATCAGGTTATCCTTCCGCGCTGGTTGCCAATGTTCTGGACACGCACACCAATGTTTCACATCTCGAACTTGGCATGGTGAACCCGATCCCTTTCAATACCGTGCGCGAATTTGTGAAATCACACAAGCGCGTCCTTATTGTTGAGGAAACCGAAGCGTTCATTGAATCTCATCTATGCGTGCTTGATAATGTATTCGGAAAAAAGACAGGACACCTTCCATATGGGCAGGTCAATGTTGAGCATATTGAATATGCACTTGACCGCATTAATAACGACACGGTGGTGAAATACACCGACATCCAGACGATCGCCGGCAGGGGAGTGCGGTCGATATGTGATGATTGTCCATATGTGCCTTTGTATCACATCCTGCATGACCTTGACGTAATGGTCGCAGGCGACCTTGGTTGTTCGGTACGCAGCGCTCCCGCACCACTGGAAGCGGTAGACACGGGCTTTGCCCTGGGATCATCCATAGCGGTTGCGTGCGGATTTGAGAAAAAAGGAATTGCGGTCATAGGTGATTTTGGTCTGGCGCATTCAGGGATCGTTGGGCTCATCAATGCTGTTCACTGCGGGTTTGATGTGGTGGTTATCGTACTTGCGAACAAGGTTGCTGCAATGACAGGCGGACAGGATGTTCCTGACCTGACCGATATCGTGCGTGCGGGGGTTGCGGATGTTTCGAGTTTTGATATTGATGAAGGTGTGGGCGGAACTCTACTTGAATTGATAAGTGAAAAACTTAGTAAACTCGGGGTTTCTGTTATTTTTGTTAAGGGGAAGTGCAGGAAATACTTATAGTTTGATGGTGTTTGTTTAGTTGAATCCAAAACCAATATAACCGTCACATGCGGCGCATTTTTATGTCACTGACTCTCTATAAAGTGTCCAAATTCGTTGAGGATTTCTATCGAAATCCCCTATCAATTAAATATAAATGGATGGGGAAATTATCGGTTTGGGTTTGCAGTTTCCTGATGTATATAATTTGTGAAATTATGTATTATCAACATGAACGAAGTGAGCATTTTCTTGGTGATGGCGGGATACGCCGCCTGCAGCAGATTGACTCGGCATCAAAACTACCAAAACAAGTACGTTTGATGTATTGCAACGAACATGGAGTATTCAGCCTGTAAGCAGCCATTTCCATAGGGGGATAAATACGATCCCATCTTCGTTTTTTTCGATATTTTTCGTAAGTAAAACAAGTTCTTGTACCTTTGGATTGAATTCA
>DQIO01000144.1 GCA_020793555.1 Methanosarcinaceae archaeon
AACACTACAAGCATATACCTTAAGATAGACATTGAAGGGCTGCGAAAATGCGCCCTTGATCCGGAGGAGGTGTTTGCAAATGAAAACAGTCTATAAATGGAAAAGTGGGATTGCAGAAGCCGCTCAGAGCTATATTTCACTCAAACGGCAAACCGGAATGAAATTTGAAATCCAAGAACGTTACTTGCGTCATTTCGATACATTTTATTACAGCAATGGCTTTGAAGGAACCACTCTGACCAAAGAAATCGTAAACGATTTTATCTATGTGATAAGAGTCAAATAGTGTAACGCCTTACCCCGCAATTAGTTACAAAATACTGTAACGCTCCCACTCCTCCGCCTTCCATTAATTCCAACACAAGTATCCCGCTTATTCTGCCGCTCTATCCTGCCCATAAATATTTATTTACTATCCAGCCTATCAAGCCGCTTGTCAACGCAGCCATTTTTTTATCTTTTCATTCTCAAATGAATTTATGAGGAGTTAAATTGGGGGGAGAATTAACAATGGCGAAGAAATCATACGGGAAACGACCATGTTCTATCTGTCGCAAATGGTTCCAACCTGACGTACGGCAAAAAGACAGGCAGAAAACGTGTGGTCGTTCGAAATGCCAAACAGAACTGCACCGCAAAAATTGTCATGACTATAACAAACGCAATAAAGAGGAATCTGCCGACAATTATTTGGGGAAAAAGTTAGAGCAGGTCGAACCGAAAATAGTAAAAGAGAACAATAAAAAGCCGCCCCCCGATGCAATTCACCCGAAAGTTTCCCAAATACCCCTGCTGCCGACTCTTCCTGTTGCTTTACCTGTTGAGATTATCATCAAAGAATATGGAGTAAGAAATATGGTCATTATCCATTACCTGGTGAGGAAAATTATTACTCAATTGCAATCCAAAAATCGAGGGATTCCACAAATACCTAACCGTGCAAAGGTGTTTAATGGGTAAAGTACTCACACTAGCAGTTTAAGACGCATCATGCATATTAACACACTGTAATTAATGAAGATTCAAGACGACTACTCGCGATGTCAGTTTAAGACACATCATTATGGTTAACATGTGGTAATCATAGGGTATCTGAGACAAGTACCCCTTGTGTCATTTTAAGACGCAATAGATTCTTTTGCAGGCTTCAGTATAAAATTGAGCTTCATTTCTCTTCAATGGTGAGGAGAAAATACTGACCATTAACATCACGAGGTAAGCTATGAGAAAATTTTCATCGGGTGAATTGTTTGAACTGCGAAATGCTATTCCGGTTGAGATCCTGATTCAAAACATATTGCGAGTTCCCAACAAAACCAGTGAAGGAGTTTTTCGTGTTCTGTGCCCAATATGCAACGAATTCCAGACGGGAATAAATCCAAATGCCAATTTGGTGAGATGTTTCAGATGCGAAAGAAATTTCAATGCCATTGATCTTGTCATGGAGAATCAGGGGTGTGGGTTTAGGGAGAGTGTTGTGTTCTTAAAGCAATTGCTTGAGAAACAAAATAAGGATCACTCTTGTCGAAAGGTGCAATGATGCTGGAGGATCGATTGAAGCATTTGGAAACAATCATCGCCAAAAACCAATACCGTTTTTACGAGATTGGCCAGGCACTGTTGGAAATACGAGATTCCCGTCTTTATAAACAGGCGCTTTTTACCAGTTTTGAAGCATATGCAAGGTCGCGTTGGGATATTGGCCGGTCACAGGTTTACAGGCTCATCGACGCTTATAGCGTTATTAACAATCTGTCCCCAATTGGGGACAGATTGCCTGGAAATGAAGCCCAGACACGGCCACTTGTGCCATTATCGCCACCAGAACAACGGCAAATATGGAAGGCGTTTCTAGATACAAACGTAGAAGTAACGGCACGCAATATCCAGCATTTCATCAATGAACGAAAGACAAAAGAGAACACACCAACTCCTGATCTTGTTGATCAAATAAGCGATGAGTATATGGCTGCTGTTAAGGAGATGTTAGCTCAAGTTAAATATGCCTTAAATGATACGTGGCAACAGACTTCACGTCAAGCTGCGTTACTGTGGCATCGGGTTATACAGGAAAAAATAATATGCAGGGAGACTGGCCATGGAGCTCACACTTGACGAACGCTTTTACCTGTTGCTACACAAAAAGATTATGAACAAAAAAGGTTCCGCAATGCGACGGGCAAAAAAATATTACAAAGATAAATATCAAAAAACAGGCATCATCCCCAGCCCGTTACTGCTTGCAGAAAAAGGCATTATGGAAGGCAGGAAATGTAGTGGACGCCCTAGGTCTCTCACTGAATCAGTTCTGAAACGGTTTATAGAAATGGTTAAAGACTCCTGTGATCACGGAAGCCAGGGGTTTATTTTTATCACCCGCAAGGGGAGAACGATAAAAAATTATCATCACTGGCTGGAGAAAGAGTTCGAGCGACCAATTTCTCTTATTGCACTTAGACGTTGTGTCAAGCGGGAAAATCTCGGGCCATATTTGACTAAACCAGACTTTGAAGAGGATCTTTCTGAGCAATACTGCTTCACACCAGAACCTGTATTTGATCTGATCCAGATGGATGGGTGTCTCTTTCGCTATTTAAAAATTAAAAATGACAAGGGAAATTGGCAGAAACCAAACGTGATTGAGTTCTATGACACCGGTTCACGGTACATGTTTGTTCTTGATGCGTACTTCTCAGAAAGCAGCTTAAATTCTGTGGATCTGTTCCGTCAATTTTTACTCAGCACACCATTCCCTCATAAAAAAATTCGTATCAGACCCGATAATGCCAAAGGATTTCTTAATCTCAAACGAGCCTTTAACGCTTTGAACATCGGACATTCCGTGCCAGGGGGATTTCACATGGAACCTGACTTTGCCAGGATTCATGCAGCCAAAGAAAAGGCACACCTGGAGTCATCTCATCGTAGTTTGCATAACTTCGAAATCAGGGTCATCAAGGCATTTGAAGACCGTATCATAAAAACTGAACCCGGCTATTTATTCGCCCATGGGAAAAAGGATAAGATTACCGTCACTTTCCTCAATATAACCCTTGCTGATTTGAAAAACAGTGGGCTTATAGAATCATACCGCCATGAGCATAACAGCACAAAACATTACTTCTCCGAAAATGGAAAAGCAAACTCATGGATCCCTGATCAGAAACTTAGCGATTACTTCAAGGAAACACCTGACATATTGTCCTTCTCTTCGCAGGAGGTAAAAGAGTTTGTAAAATATGGCTTCAAAAAAACAACAGCCACCGTATCAAAGAAGAAAACAATCAGATATGACAACCAGGATTATTACGTAACCGTTGGTGCCGACCTGTTCAGCCGTCATAAAAGTACACCTGTGCATATTTCACTATACCACGACAAGCTTTTTATTTTTGAGCAGGCACCCAATGGTATTCTTTTAGGAGAAGCACTGGCGAAAACCCCCTACAAAAAACCGACCGAACCATCTGAGGGTGAACCAGAGCCAAATGAACTGGAACAGGTAATAAACTTTCTTGAGCAACACAACATGATGGTGGATCGCCCGACATTGATTGAATACCACCATAAAGGACTCAGTCTTGCCCTGGCAAAAAATGTTTTCCAGCTCAACCAAAGCAGATACACCATTTTCATGAAAAAAATACGGCAACCAGAGAAACGAGTAGGCGAAGCTGTTTTTAATGCCTTCCTTCTTGACTGTGGGAATCATCTGCGTCGGGTTCACATTGCACCCTATGCTTCCCATGGAGAAAAATAATGAGACGGAAGGAAGATTTTATCAACGATAAACGTCGCATCTCTTATCTGGCTGCGACCTATAACAGGATATACCGAGGGCAGAGTGTATTAATTGAAGGGGATTACGGGGTTGGAAAAAGTCGTTTCCTGAAATTGTTACGCCCAAAAAAGCTCCATGCAGTCTGGGTTGAGTCATTATTTAATATACATGAAACCTTGGCTGCAATTCTCAAAGAGCTGAATTATGATACGAAGGCCACCTACAGGAGGACACCTGAATACCTGAAAATGGTATGCAGCCTTTCCAGCTGTTTTATTGTAATAGACGAGGCCAATGATATCGATCCCAGGGTTTGGCCCTATATGAAACGTATTATTGACGCTGGTGTTCCCGTGGTGTTTGCTGGATTACCAAAGGTCAGAACATATCTTACCAGTGAGCATCCCGATATACTCAGTCGTCTAAAAACGCTTGTGCTTTATCCCATTGTGGTAGAAGAATTCGTCCTTAAATATCAGGATATCAACCAGGAGGCCATTGAACAAATATATATGGCAACCAAGGGAGACATGCGTAAATTTCAGGAAATCTGCACGGATTGCCGCGATAGGGCCAAAGAATTAAAGTTGCCATTTGTTGATATCAATCTTGCCTTGGATTTTATTGCCGATCTCCCACCTCAGTAGGCTGCTCCCCACACACACCACTCATTTATTTCCTTAAAGGCTATCTGTCAGATAGCCTTTTTTATTTGCTCTGTGGATGTTTCCCCAATTTGAAAAAATCTCAAAAAGGACACATTTTCACGGTGTAATTAGGGGATTACGAGTGTGCGTTACACTATTTTGCAACTTAGCTCTAGCGGGTCTACATCCCTATGTGACTAATTATTCGACGAATATACAGGTAAGACGTTAAGGCGTGGGTGTGATAAAGCGTTACACTATTTGACTCTTATCAACTGTATTATTCAAATAGTTTTCAAGAGACTTAGCGACCACCTTATTTAAATTTG
>DQIO01000143.1 GCA_020793555.1 Methanosarcinaceae archaeon
ACGCTGCGTGTCTTCGTACGAAAATTTGATGCGAATTTTAAATGAAATTGTTTCAGATTATCGAACGCTTTATTCAAATGTTTGGTATGCAAGTTAAATAAGTTCATTCAAGCCCTCAAAGAGGGTCATAAAGAATGAATTATTTAAATATGTATATTCAAATAGCGGAACCAACCGATGATATTTATGCGAAGAAGAGTAATGTGACAAAGTCAAGTTAATTGTCCGATAATTTCGATTATTCATTATAAATATAGTATGCTCCCCAACCTTTCAATTTTTTCATTTTATTGCGTAATTTGTCTAAACTCAAGGGAGGACTTTTGTGTATGAAATATTGCATGCCAGTTCGCACAAACCAACGCAATGTCATCAAGTGTGGTTGTGGCTGTTTTTTCTATATTGTCAATAGGGTTTTTGTGATGTGCTATAATGTATCCATTGCCACTTTTTCCATAAACTTCTTTGAACATCATCCCGCATACTTCACAACGATAATCAGAATTCGTCTTTTTAGCTTCAACTAAAGCGCGATTTCTTGAACGAAACATAGCCCCTGTATGCTCAAAAATAATTGCAGCTCAATGAGTATTTGCAAGCAGGACATCTATTGGATTGATGAAATCCAGTTTGGCAGGTCTCCATGCCATTAGCAAAGTTATTAAGTATGTAGTATGGATGATATAAGAGTGAAGTTGGAAGGCAAGGGGTACTATGCCACAAATTGAGTATTAATTATTTCATATACAACAGGTGTACAAAAATGACAAAGTGGGCATTAATTCTTATTATTCTTATTTTATCGGTTGCCACCGCCAGTGGTGCCAGTTATCCGCAACTCACAGGGTTTGTTACAGATAATGCCAATATGATCGATTCCCCATACGAAGCACAGATAACAGCACTGGCCAAGCAGATCGAGGAAAATACCACTGTCGAAATAGCGGTTGTCACAGTGGAATCCTTTGAAGGGGAATCAAGGGAAATGTATGCTGTAAATCTGTTCGAACAGGCAGGCATAGGCAAAACCGATATGGATAACGGGCTATTGATCCTTGTATCCAAACAGGAGCGTGAATACCGCTTTGAAGTGGGCTATGGCCTGGAGGGAGCCATAACAGACAGCATGAAAGTGAATATCGGGGACAGGATAATAACACCGAATTTCAGGAACGAAGATTATGGAAAGGGAATCTATGAGTCCATAGTAGTAATAGAGGGACTTATTGAGGGGGATGAGGAAGTAATATCAAAATATAGCATGGAACCCACAGAACAATCCAATGATGGCGCATCTATCTGGCTTTATCTGTTTTTTGCTCTTATATCGGTAATATTTAGTCTTACATCCAACAAAGGGCGGCGTGGTAGAAGGGGCATGGGCGGTATTTATGTTGGTGGATTCGGTGGAGGATTCGGTGGAGGATTCGGTGGAGGAATGTCTGGTGGCGGCGGAGGTTTTGGTGGATTCGGCGGCGGAATGTCCGGCGGCGGTGGATTTGGTGGAGGTTGGTGATGTAGGAATGATAATTAATAATAATATTACATGGGTGATTGCATGACAGCGGATACACAAATAGAAAAACTAACAGATATTCTTGGCAGTAATCTGGTGGCACTGGTGCAGTACCACACAGGCGATGAGACACGACTCCTTGCGGTTTGTAACCATATTGATTTTACTACGCTACAATCAATAAAACCGCTTAAGGAAGTACCTCTTGTCATGACAAAGGAGGAACTCACAGACGGGGTTGATGTATTCCCAATTGAGATTTTAAATATCAAGCAGAACTATGAGGTACTCCATGGCGAGGATTGTTTGGCTGATATCACAATATCAAAGATACACTTGCGCCACCAGCTTGAGTTCGAGTTTCGCTCAAAGCTGATTCATCTCAGGGAGGAATACCTCCAGTTTAAAGGCAAGGATCTTGAACACCTTATTCTTGCGGCAGTTCCGACCCTGATGCCCATCCTTGGGGCACTGGTCTATCTGAAGGATTTGCGCAATGACTGGACTAATGCTGAAGAGTTATTCAGGATTGTGTCAGATGGGTATGGAATCGACACTCAGGTTCTGGAAGATATTTACGGCATAAGGCACAAGACTGCCAAAATGAGTAAAGATAAAGAACAATATATTAAACATATTATCAAGATATTATCTGATACCGGAGAAATTGTTGATGAACTTGAGGTGAATGAATGAACACAAGGAATGTATTATTTGGAGTTATCGGCGCCATAGTCCTGATTGTATTATTGACTGGAGGGTGGTTTCTTTCCGCATACAACGGCTTTGTGGCAGCAGAAGAAGGGGTTGACGCATCATGGGCACAGGTGGAAAGCCAGTACCAAAGAAGGGCAGACCTTATACCCAACCTTGTTTCCACAGTGAAAGGATATGCTGCACATGAAGAAGAAGTCCTTACAGAAATTACAGCGGCCAGAAGTCAATGGGGTGCCGCAGCCACACAAGAGAGTAAAATGGAAGCTGCAGGAGGCATGGATTCTGCAATATCCAGACTTCTTATGGTTGTGGAAAACTACCCAGATCTTAAAGCAAACGAAAATTTCCTGGCACTCCAGGCACAGCTTGAAGGAACTGAAAACCGCATTGCAGTGGAAAGAATGCGCTACAATGAACAGGTGAAGGCATACAATACAATGATTAAACTAATGCCTGCTGCAATTGTTGCAAATATGTTTGGATTTGATGAGAAGCTGTATTTTGAAGCTGATGAAGGGGCAGAAGTTGCACCAACGGTGGAGTTTTAGTTTGTAAACTCCACATCTATTTTTTATTCAAATCTTCTGCTAAAATCAAGCAGTTAATCAAATACCAATTCAAAATAGCAGCAGGATTTATAGTTTTTATTACTTTCCCAAAAACAAGTCCGGGACTACAGGCAGTGCCGGAATCCATTGGGCGAATTTATTATAAGTTTGACCTAGTTTTTGAGCAGATTCAATTCCTCTTTTGCTTCCATAAATTATTTTAGAATAATCTGATTCTTCATCCCCCAGTTTCCCCAAAAATCTACCCAATTTGTTGAGGGGTTTATTGAATTTTTCTTTATCACTGTCAGCGCTAACCTCATCAAGGCTATCGCCGATTTCATTCAATTTTTTCTCAAATTGTGGATCCAATTCGATCAATAAATCTTTAAAATCCTCAAAATCGGATTGGATCTCATGATATGTGGCAATCTTAACATCAATATCAATTTTGACTTCTTGATTGCTTTCTTGAGTTTGTACATTTCGTTGTTCTGCGTTTTGAATTACAGTAAGGTTAATTCCCTTTTCTTTTAATATCTTATCAATTTCTTTCATCCGATCTTCCTTTCGTTCATACCCCTCTAACAGCAAGGAAAGTGATACATCTTCAAAGTTCTTCTGGCACTGAACAATTTTTATGCCCTTTTTTTCAGCATGTAATAAATCTTCATAGTCAAATTTATAAAAACAATCAGTAGAGCAACTGCATGGTATTTCTTTAGTAATCTTTACTTTCTTGATAGATTTGTTAATATGGTCAAGTTCCCGACGGATAATTGCCAATAATTCTTTCTTTTTGCTTCCGTTGATTTTGATTTCTATCAGTTTATCCGATGGCTTGACTTTAACAAAAGCATGAGTATCTTCCCAGAATAAGACTGCGCCTTCACGCCAGCATAATTGTGTGCCATTTGATTTCTCTTCCAGATCCTCATGAAGACGCACAATGAAACGGGTCATCAAACCTGCCGGCATAAAATCATACCGGTAATAAAAACGCAAATTGTCCGTCGAATCCCATTCAAACGCAGGTTCACTGCTGGGCAGAAGTTCAGCAACCAGATGACTTCTCTTGTCCGGCAATTCATACGCCAGTTCAAACTTATTCATAAGTTCCAGCAATTTTGAGTAAACGTTTTGTGGATAAATACCTGTATCCCATATCTGCCCCAATTCACTGTGCAATAAAATGCCATTGCGCTCTTTAACAGCATTCGTATCAAGAATCTTATAAACCGCATTTGTTGCCCATTCTGGTTTTAAGATAACCATATCCTGCAATTTGATATCCTGAAAATGAATGATCACACCCAGATCATGTAGGTATTCATCTAAAATATCGATTTGTTTTTTGTCAAGTCCTTCAGAGTAGCAGATTTCGCAAAATTCGCTGTATCCAATCCAATCTTCTCCCATTTTCTCCAGCTGTTCTCGCACCCTGAACCATGAATCAATCCAGGGAGTCTGCATATGCGGCAATTGCCAGGCTGTATCACTGATGATATCCTTTAAATCTTGAATTCCCTTGCCATCTTCACTATCCACTTTGTATAAGTCCACAATTTGCGGGAATTTTTCCCTGAGATCCGTCATGTTCAGGTCATCATTGCGCTCGTTAAATTTACTCAAAACCAATATGATGGGGCTGTCTTCTCCGAATGCCTCAATGGTGTGCAGCCAGTAGTAAATGTTCTCATAATCACGTGATTTGCGAGCATTCCAGACCAGCAGATAGACGGATCGTTTGGTCAAAAAGAACTGGTGTGTGGCATGATAGATGTCCTGTCCCCCAAAATCCCAGACATTAAGCTTGATCTCCTCTTTTTCGTCCGTGGGTGCAGCAATTCCCCATTTTAAAATATCAATTCCTTCTGTCGTCTTATCCTCTATAAACTCATCATAGATCAATCGCTTGGCAAGGCAGGTCTTGCCCACATCCCCCTGACCGACCAATATCATCTTTGCTTCATT
>DQIO01000142.1 GCA_020793555.1 Methanosarcinaceae archaeon
ACTGGAAACCCAATCTTGTTATCGACATAAAAGAACACGGTTTGTTGAAGCACACCGACCCACTCGTTGTGGTTGACCCGACAGACCCAAAAAGGAATGTTGCGGCTGCACTTTCACTTGATAATTTCAGCAGGTTCATTGACATTTCGCGCAGTTTTGTTGAAAGAGCGACAAAGGATATGTTCTTCCCACCACCTGCGAAGGAACTTACAGACCATGAATTTGTTGAAAGGCTCAACATGCGAAAAAGCGCAATTGTGGCTTTGGTCTTCAAAACTCCTGATGTTGTTGATGATGTGCTGTATCCACAATTGTACAAAATGGAACAGGCAACAGCAGCGTTGCTTGAGGATTACGATTTTACTGTTATCAAGACCGGTTCATGGGCTGGTGATGATGTGGTTGTGCTCCTTGAACTGATGACATCAACCCTGCCAGAGGTCAAGAAACATGTTGGTCCGCCGGTATGGGTGCGTGCACATGCCGAGATATTCAAATCGAAATATGATGGGGCAGATGATGTGTTTTCGATGTACATCGAAGATGGGAGATATGTTGTTGAGATTCCGCGAAAATATGCTGATGCAAAAGAATTGCTTGAGGCAAGACTTGGAATGTGTTCGCTTGGGAAACAGATCACTGCAAGTGTGAGTGAAGGATTTGAAGTGGTTGAAGGTGAAGGGATATTGAGGGTTAAAGAGTTCGGTTTTCGTGTGTTTTTGAGGGGATGGGCGTGAATATTGAAATTTTGGGTTATGATCATTATTCCCTGTTACCCAAGTTCGACAGTTGTAAAATTATCAACCAAAATTCTATGTGATTCCGAGTGTCGTACCAACTATACAATGTCGGTACATGGAGAAAATCAAGACAGATGCAAAAAACGGCGCGACCACATGCGCAAGAGCGCAGCACGTTCCTGCACCATGAATATGAAAAAAACAGTATTCAAGCGGTGTCGTATTTACATATATTAGAATTGCAGGTTTGGGCTGTGGGTTGTAAGCTGTGGGTTTTGTAGTATTGGAATCTGCCGCCTGCAGCGGGAACTGATGCTTATCCTATACTGCAAAGCGGAGAGTTGCGATACTGTTCAAGCATGAATTTATCAAACCGTCTGATGTATCGTGCCTGTATTTTTGATACGTACAGTATATTATCGCCAATCTCTATCTTGATGTCTGATTGTTTGGCGGATTTAAGTTCAATCGGCACTATTACTGGTCCCCCGCATGTGGTGCAAACCCTGAAATCCTTCTTGTTTTCCATTATGTACGACTCGATCTCAGGATCGATAACAAAACCGTTTTTTGTGCGAATCATGTTATTGTATTTAGTTCAAGAACCTATATAAATCTGGCTTTGGATAAAAAATAGGTTTTTGAAAATATTATTCTGCAATCTGGACCAACTTTAAATTAAATGAATCCCAATATGTGTTCATGTTAATGCGCGATAGGGGTAAATTGGTAATATGGCCTGCATATCTTGATCTGACCAATTCAAGAAAAGATGGCAGGATACTCTCGAAGAAGAATTCTGTCAAACAGCCTGAACTCAATGAGATCGAGAAAGCCGCTGCAAAGTTAGGACTCAACCCGGAGGTTGAAGCTGATAAAGCGTATCCAAAATCATGGTGGAAAGTGAGTGGCAGGGTACTTGTTGATAACAATGGTCCAAAAACCGTGATTGCAAAGCAGATTTCACAGGGTATTAAACAGATGCGTGAAAAGTGAATTGCAACGTTTGACTATTGGACAGTGCCGGTCTGATCAAATCTCCCTGACATCCATCACCCGCTCAAGCAACATTCCTTCGACAATGATAGGCATATTACGTTGTGCATTCACAAGTGCATTGCTCAACTTCCAATCCTTTTCTGCATAAATCGTAAGCACAGGCTGGTCTTTCTTAACAGATTCCCCGCGCTTTTTGTGGATGAGGACACCTGCACCTTTATCGTTTGGCGCACCTGCGAGTCTTGCAATCTCAACCAGCCGCTTGTTATCAAACTCAATGATGTAGCCATCAGTTTTTGCACGCAACTCTGCGGTATGCTCCCCTACCACAATATCCTTATGAGTAACATTCGGGTCGCCGCCCTGAATCTCTATAATTTGCTTCAATTTTGCCAAAGCCTTACCGTTTTTAATTGTCTCAATAGCAAGATTGTGCCCCTGGCCTTTGGCTGCCACACCTCCCATCTCAAGCAGCATTCCGGCAAGAACTGCGCTTTTTTCGATCAGGCTGTTCGGGCCTTCTCCTGTCTCAAGCACTTTCAGTGCTTCAATAACCTCAAGTGCAGGTCCAACAGACCTGCCGATCGGGGAAGAACCGTATGTCAATGCACAGTCAACGTTCATACCCAGCCTCTCACCGAGATTGATAAGGTCACGTGCAAGTTTGCGACCTGCATGAACATCCGGTATTTTTGTGCCGGCACCTGTTGGAATATCAATAACCACATTGTCCGCACCAACCGCACCTTTCTTTGCCATAATGGATGCCAGAAGCTGGCAATGGGGATCAACAGAAAGAGGATACTCGATCCTGATAAGTTTATCATCCGCAGGCGCAATATTTGTCGCACCTCCCCATACAAGAACACCGCCGACCTCTTCGGTCATATTCTTTATCTGTTCTGCATCAAATTCGACTGGTGCGAGAATCTCCATCAAATCAGATGTCCCGCCTGCACCCGTGATAGCTCTTGAGCTTGTTTTGGGTATCATTAATCCGTTTGCTGCAACAATCGGCACAACCAGAAGAGAGATCTTATTGCCCGGAACACCGCCGATCGAGTGTTTATCCATGATAGGATGAGTCTCAAATTCAATCCTGTCACCGGTATCGATCATAGCACTTGTGAGCCATTCGGTCTCATCGTCACTAAGGTCATTGATATAAGATGAAGTGATGAATGCAGACAGTTCAATGTCACTTAGACTTTCGTCCACAATATCCTTAACAACCAGATAAATTTCATCCTTTGTCAGTTTCTCCTGATCCATCATCTTTTTGATGACCTCGGTAGATTTAGGGCGTGTTGCAGGCATCACTTCTACAGACTCAGTCCATTCCTTTTTAAGCCGCTCTGAAACCTCATGGTATACTCCTATCATACCGGGTGCTATCATATCTTCAGTCGTATCCACAATTGCTGTCAAACTCTCATGATCTTTCACATATACGCGATCGCCTTCATTGACGCCAAGTTCCTTGGCATCTATGGTATTTAAGACGACTTTGAATTTTCCGACTTTGATATCAAGAGGTTGTACTTTTAATTGCATTGTTTCACCTTACTTTTTTGTATTGGTTTAATTTGTGGCAATGGATAAATATGTTTACTTTTGTGCTTGCAATAACGCTATTGGATACTTAACGTATGTAAAATTTAGCATTTGAGACAAACTCCGAATTGTGTATGAACTAAACAAATATGGTTTTTTGAATAAATCCGGGACATCTAACCACCGCTATTGACACAACACCCAATAGATTTATAATCAGAAAATGCGTACAGATTTAATAAACTAATATCATCCTTTAATGAGGAATTACACATAATAAACAAAAATCAATCTTGGATCAGGGCAAATTCTTTGCTCGCAGCAGCATGTGTCGTAGCTATTGTTGCAGGAATGCATGCCGCAGAATCCATTTTGGTACCGTTTCTCTTATCTGTATTTCTGGCAGTCATATGGTCATCACCACTGTTCTGGTTGCAGAAAAAAGGCGTACCAATGTCGATTGCAATGTTATTCGTAATAGTCACAGCCATGGCAATTGGTCTGATCCTTATCGCATTTGTAGGTTCGACATTAGAAGACCTTTTGATTGCAATGCCTTCATATCAGGCTAACCTTGATCAAGAGATAGCAGTTATGATTGTGTGGCTAGAAGACATTGGTATAAACATACCGGATAATGCACTGTACGGAATTATAGATCAGGAAAAGGTAATGCAACTGGTCACCGGTATCCTCACAGGACTTGGCGGCCTACTCACAAGTGCGTTACTTGTCTTACTCATGGTTATTTTCATGTTACTTGAAGCATCAAGTATTCCTGCAAAATTACGTGTAGCACTTGGTGACGCAGACGCTGCAATTACACAGTTAAGCAAAATTATCGATTCGATCAAACGTTATCTTGCAATCAAAACAATGACAAGCCTTGCAACAGGGATTAGTATTGCGATATGGCTTGCAATTGTCGGTGTTGACTATCCATTACTCTGGGGCTTGCTGGCATTCCTGCTAAACTACATACCAAACATCGGATCGTTCATTGCTGCAATTCCCGCACTGCTTTTGGCGTTCATCCAACTTGGAATTGGGGCTACGGTGTTTGCAGGAGCAGGGTATCTGTTGATCAATGGTGTGATTGGAAATGTGATCGAGCCGCGCGTGATGGGCAGGGGTGTAGGATTGTCAACTCTGGTCGTGTTCCTTTCACTGGTATTTTGGGGCTGGGTACTTGGGTCAGTGGGAATGCTATTGTCAGTACCTCTTACCATGTGCATAAAAATTGCACTGGAAAGTAATGAAGATACGCGATGGATCGCAATTCTGATGGGTTCTGAAGCGGCGGCAGAATCTGTATAATATGCACATAATACCTGTCTATCGACGAATTTAGTAACTAGTGTCGAGTCAACTTTCAAGTGTCGATTATTGGAGCAACGATTCTATCAAACATTTCCAAAATACAGTAATTTCAACAA
>DQIO01000141.1 GCA_020793555.1 Methanosarcinaceae archaeon
TAAAAGATGAAATTATTGATGCATGCGAATGGTTCAACTATTCCAATTCAAGTGGTGAATTGGTTTTCAGCACGTATGTTGATGATGTTTTTAAAGGCGTGGTGTATAATTCAGTGTTTTTGGAAAATAGTACGCAATATTCAGAGATAAATGGTACAGTATTACTTTCCATTCCAAGAACTACCTTAAGAGCCGGAGTTACATTAAATGATGATGGAACAGCACCTACGCTTGTTATCACTTATCCAGCGGATGGTGATGTTTTTTCCGCATATGAAAACATTGTAACTGTAACAGGCACGGCATCAGACGATACAGCCTTAGCTTCAGTCACCGTAAATGGCATCTCTGCCACAGGTACAACAAGTTGGAGTGCGAATGTCACGTTAGCTGAAGGTGAGAACAATATCACTGCAATTGCCACTGACACATCAGGCAATACCGCCACAGACAGCATCAACGTAACATATACACCCGCCTCCGGCAGTGTTCCAAACGTGATTATAACAATGCCTGTTACCACTGGTTCATACAACACAGATTCACTTGTAGTGGATGCCCGTGTGGACGAAGAGGTCAGCTGGATGGGCTATTCCTTAAATTCAGCAGAGGATTTATCCATGAATCCACACGGAATCTGGAACTTTGACGAAGGAACAGGAATTAACGTATCTGACCTTAGCGGAAATAAAGACAACCTGACACTTTTAGGCTCATATACATGGATATCCGGTAAATATGGAAATGCATTAGATTTCAATGGAAGCGGAGCAGTGTTTGAAAAATCAATCACACCTTTTGATCCCAACACTGCAACAATATCATTCTGGTTTAAAGCAAGACCGGACATGACTAACGGAACTATCTTTTCCACAACAAACAATACCAACTCTATTGGCACCAATGATCAGATCAATATAGGCTTGTCAGACAGCAAAGCATATGCAAGGCTTTCAATTGGTGGTACTGACATATTCACCCTTTTTACCCCCTCAAACATGAACGATGATAACTGGCATCATCTTGCGTTAGTCCTGAACAACTCGGATACAAAGACAGCAAGGTTATTCATCGACGGAGCGGATATGGCAAATACTTCTATTGGCTATATCATGACTGACCAGGTGGAGATGATATTAAGCTGTGGTGAAGGCAGAGATGTTGGTTGTAACTGGAACGGGGCAATGGATGAGCTTAGAATATATGACACACCTCTTGCCATAACTGCCCTGGAAGGATCAAATAATGTAACGGTATATGCAAACAATACATTCGGTAACATGAATTCAAGTACGGTTCGGTTTACAATTGACACCACACCGCTTGCGAGTATAACCAATCTGCGGCATAAGGTGGGGCGAAACTGGATCAACTGGAAATGGACCAATCCACATGACCCTGACTTCAACCACACCGAGATTTACCTCAATGGAGCATTCATAACTAACATCCCGGCATCCCGGAATTACTATGATGCCACAGGATTGCTGCCAGCCACGTCATACGAACTCAGCACGCGAACTGTTGATACCGCTGGAAATATTAACAAAATATGGGTAAACGACACTGCCCGTACTCGGCCCACATTGAGTTTTACAATACCATTATTACCCATGATATTCCATGGAAACGTTAACATTAATGGAGAGCCTGCACCAGACGGTACCATAATTTATGCAAAGATCGATGATATTGTGAAGGGAAAAGTAATTGTAAAGAATGGAAAATACGGAGAACCTGTCTGGAATCGACTAATCGTTAACGGGAATTCAAAAGATAAAGGTAAAATAATTCAATTCTATATAGGCTCCTCGCCGACAAATGAAGTTGTTATGTGGAATTCGGGATCTATCACAAGACTCGACCTTACTGAGTTTGAAATTCAAACTTTGCCTGTTCACAACATAGATACCGGAGAAAACTTTGCAACTATACAGGCTTCTATTGATGACCCAGATACATTGGATGGACATACAGTCACAGTAGATGCCGGAAAATATATTGAGAACATAAATGTTTTCAAGTCCCTAACACTTCGTTCAACTTCCGGGAATTCATCGGATACTATGATCCAGACGGCAAATTCAGATGGCAATGTTTTTGAGGTGACTGCGGATTATGTGGATATCAGTGGGTTTAAAATTGTCAATGCGACTGGAAATTTGAATGCTGGAATATTTATCAACAATTCCAATCACTGTAACCTTTCCAATAACATCGCGAGTTTCAACAACTATGGTATTCATCTGTGGCAGTCGAACAATACCACATTGACGGACAATAATCTAAATTCAAATGATTATGTTGGAATATACTTGTATTTTTCATCCAACACTACACTAAACAACAGTATAATATTGAACAATAGAGTTGGTATTTGTTTAGATTCTTCGTCTGATAATACTATAATTAGTAATGATATATCCTACAATGGAGATGGTATTTTTTCGTTCGATTTGTCTACTGAGAATCTATCAAGCAACAATATTATCCTAGGAAATTCGATTGCAAATAATGATCTAGGGCTCTTTTTTATATTAACTTCAACTAACAATATTATAATTAACAACACACTTTCAAACAACTATGACGGTATTTTTTTCGAATCATCTTCAACTAACAATACTATCTACAATAACTACTTCGACAACACCAACAACGCGATTGATGATGGAAACAACATATGGAACACCACAAAAACTGCGGGATTAAATATTATCGGCGGGTCATGGCTTGGAGGTAACTACTGGTCGGATTATGATGGTAGTGATTCAGATGGAGATGGCTTGGGAGATACCCTGCTACCTTACAATTCGTTGGGTGCCATAACGAATGAAGGGGATTACTTGCCTTTAATTGCGACAACGTTGGATGATACACCACCGTTTATTGAAAGTGTATTATTAAACACCACTTCTCCAACTTTGGGGGATGATATTCTAGTTACAGTAAATGTTACCGATAATATTGCAGTCAGCATTGTAGAAGCTAATGGCATTTCACTCATTCATCAGGATGGAGACACCTGGAATGGAACCATCACAGCGATTAATGGTACAAATTATGTGAATGTATCAGCTGGAGATGCAGCAAATAACATTGGCTGGGATAATTCCACAAGTTATACTGTGAAATCTGTGATACCATCATACCCTATGAGTTTCTATGGAAACGTCACTATTAATGGAGAGCCGGCACCAAACGGTACTATAATTTTTGCAAAGATCGATGATGTTTTGAGGGGACAATCCATTGTAATGGATGGAAAATACGGAGAACCTGTCTTGAATCGACTAATTGTTAACGGGAGTCCAAAAGATCAAAGCAAGATAATTCAATTCTATATCGGCTCCTTGCCAGCGAATGAAACTGTTGAGTGGCATCCGGGAAATGTCACAAGGCTCGATCTTACATATGAAGAAAGTCTGATTGATACATTGACAAAACTCGATTCGTTCCATCCACCAAACGTCAGCGACCCGGGAATCCCAATGTATCATGAATGGCATTACTTCAATGTGATCGATGAAGAACAGAATTTTTCATTAATGACTTTATTGAAATTAAATGGGGATATATATGATCTATACAATCCTTTAAACGGTACAGCTACGGTTGTATTGAGTTATTCCACGCCGGGTGGCTCAAATATAACCTTGGATCTATACCCAATGTTCGTGGCGGAATATTCAAATAAAACCCCTGATGTTCAAATAAGCAGCAGTACGGTCACGCTGAACGAAGGGGGATACCACGTACATGTTGAATCCGCTGATAACCAGACTGTTTTTGATGCTATGTTTGAACTACTTACCGAGCCAGCCCCACTTTTGATTACACCCTATGAACAAGACGGACAGGACCGGGTAATCAATTGGCTGGCTGCATCACCAAAGATGAATGTAAATGGTATACTTATCACCAAGAGGGGAACGCCAGATGAAAAGACATACACACTGGAAAACACAAGAGGTTACCATGATCATAATTGGGGCTACTGGCTGTGGCAGGACGATATCGGATGGGACTGGGGACAGGCGAGCGAGACCAAGAACGACCTGAATGGAAATGAAGTGGGTAAGTATGCATTTTGCTTTGGGAATGTTACCGACAATGAGCATACCGAATCAAGAGGGGCCGTCCTGAATATATGGGAGAATGAAAAGATAATTGCGACATTTGAGAATGAGACAATACAGATCCAGCACAATGGAATGACTACATTACCCATACCTGAACTCCAGAATAATTCGTTCCCAATGCATACAGTCCTCATTGCCGATTCCGGCGAGAATAATATGAGTATTAGCTTTAGTACTGAAGATATCGCCCCGATCTCAATTGCTACTGGGGAGAACAAATATCTGGTAATATGGGAACTGATCGGGACATATGAGGTTAGTGGATTCATAGATGGGGAGTCGGTTTCGTACACATCGAAAGGATTTATGGAATATGTGGCATGAAGTATTGCCACAACAGCATGTAACTCATCCGGCAACTGCACGGATGAGTTGCTGCAACTTATCGGTGATGCGATACGTTTTGTGGTTTCGCGGTATGATGAGTTTTTTGGCTCGCCGGCATATAATTACATGTTATATTGGATAATTAGATGACGATTCGTATTATCTGAATGTGAGATTACAGCCTGTGTTCTCAACTCCGGCGGGATTTGAGAAGAATATCAGGATTTTTATTAATTCTGTGGG
>DQIO01000140.1 GCA_020793555.1 Methanosarcinaceae archaeon
GTAGAAACGTGCCGCGCTTTTGCGCGGTCGCGTCGTTTTTTGCATCTGTCTTAACCCCTTCTGTCCCGCGACATTGTGTTGTTGACGTGACACTAGTGCAATCTAATGATTGAACTGTCCTAAATTATGATGTCTTTGAAACCATCCAATTTTTTACCTAATGTACGAGATGGTTCCTGTGCCTGAAATTCAATTGCATGAATAACACACTGGTGGAAAAATGTTGTCATCTCTGGTGTAAATCGAGCATAGAAGCTACTTATGCTTATTTTTGTACCTGATTCAACCTCATATTTTCGTTTCAATGACCTAATTGATCTAAGAAAATCAACACCGTATCCAATGACAAAAACCCAGTATAATATTACAGAATCAATCTTACGTTACGTTTGAAAGCGCCTGTTTCACGAGCAGTTTTCCGGATGAACTCTTCCGGAAATATCTGAAGAAGAAGTTTGACAGTTGGATCTACTTCTTTTTTATGACTAACCATGTCATCACACCTCATTAACCATAATTATTTTCACTATATATGAATATAACAATTGTCATCTAATCTGTTAAACGAACACCGATGGATTAGGTTCTTATGGTCTTTTCTGGATATGGTGTACCGTCCATTCCCATTCAACGCAAATCCGATGATCTCACTGCCTTCAGTATACCTGCATACAGTTCAGTGGAACACCTCCATCCCACATGTATCATTTCATCTACTTTTTCCAGAGTTTCATCCTTCGTCAACAACCCCATCTTCATCATTCCGAGAAGTAAATATATTGTTCCGTGGTGGTCTATCCCTTCTATTTCCGCCATCCCCCTGGCTTCATCATCATCCAAAAGGGCAATACCATCCAACTCAGCAGCCAGAGCAAGCACATCAGCATCACCTACATGGATTCGGGGATTTTCATTTAGATATTTGACATATTGTTTATTGGTGGGTGTTCTTTTCTGGATTATTCCAGCTTTTATGACACTCTCAATTAGAAAAACCTCTGGCTCCCCGCTTTTTTTACCTTCCACCACAACTTCATTGTAAATAGGATTTGTAATATACTTGTCTTCAGTAAAGTGCTCTATTTTCCTGAGGAGGCCTATTTTCCCAAGGCATATAAGGGGCGTGGCATCAAAAATAAGTGGTTTCATTCCAGTGCCTTCTCAATATCATGGGTTATGTATTCTTCAGATCTCACCCAGACAATCCCTTTTTCACGGACAATATCGGCAAGTTCCCATATGGATGTTTCAGACATTTCCGCAGCTTTCAAAAATGTCACTTTTCCTTCTTCCAAAAGCCTGAGTGCTCGTTTCTGTTTCCAGTGTTGCAATCCTTCAGCAAGCAGTTTTCTTATTGATGCAGATTTTTCGAGGTGCTCTTCCTTCATAAATGCTTCAATATCCTTAAAAAGGTAATCTGGGACTCTTGCTGATACGCTTATTTCAGTCATGTATATTATGTATGCATAGTATACCTAATATAGTTTGTGTCAATTGAAATTATCATCGTAAAGCACCCATAAATCTCTCAGTAACCTCAACAGGACTTAGCGGAATATTCGGAGAATCCGAATTCCCGGGTTTTAGAACCACATGTATGAATGTGAGTCCATCAGCGCCCAGTGCGCTTGATAATGCATTTTCAACCTCTTCCCTTGTATGAACCTTGACCGTATTTTCAATACCGCACCCGCGTGCGAGCAGTTCAAGATCAAGGAATTTCGCAGTCAATGTTTCCTGCGAACCTGTCGAACCATAGGCTCCGTTATCCAGTGCCACAATCGTAAGGTTTGCCGGACCCATGCGTGCAATTTCAACAAGTGCGTTCGGATTCATCAAAAGACTGCCATCACCGTCAAGCACAACCACCCTGCGCTCCGAATTAAGCGCAAGCCCGAGCCCGATGGATGACACAAGTCCCATGGAGCCGAACATGTAATAATTAAGGGCGCGGTCGCGCAGGGCATACAATTCCTTGCACGGAACACCGATATTTGCCACAACTATTTCATCATCAAGCAATGGTGTTATCACGGCGATTGCATCGAAGCGTATCATCTGTGGTTTTTGGATCGTACTCTTAAACGTAATGTCAAGTGAACGTTCCTCCGGCACAACAAGTTCCTTTTCACTCCACGTTGCACAGGTCGAGCCTTCCCACACTTTCGGGGAAAAGAGGATCACATGAGGGCGCATATTCTTGTATGCATCCAAAATGCCATAATCCAACTGGTACAGTTTGTCGGGATCGTCAATAATTGTATATGTGATCCCTGCGCCGTCAAGTATTGTAGGAAGGTGCTCGCCCAGTGGTTTTTGTGCTTCGATCCCTTCCTTATAAACACCACGCCAGCTTGCAAGTATTGGTAGTGGGATATTGCAGGTGATGTTCAGCGATTCCAGCGCATTGATCATGTTCCCAAGACCGGTACTCTGGATGACCATTGCAGGTTTTCCGCCAGACATGTATACGCCTGCACAGATGCCGATACCGTTCTCCTCTCTTGTAAGCGGGATCTCAAAAAAATTATTGGAAATAAGAGGCAGCAGGTTCTTGATACGGTCGCATGGCAGTGTGGCAACCATGTCGATATCGTTTTTTTGAAGTATTTTTATGACAGAATCTTCAGGAAATGTCATTCAAATCACCGTTCACATTCGTCGTCATCAAACTCCAATAACCCTGCGCCTGCTCCAAAATATTTATCCGGCTGGATCAGCTCCTCAAGCGGTACATCAGGATTCTTTGCATTGGCTATTGGATGGATCTTTGTAAGGCTATAATCTTCTTTAAGTCGCTCTGTGCCGCCACCTGCAATGTTTAAGAGTATCACATCATCCTTTGCGACATTTCCTACATCCACTGACTTGATAAGTGATGCAACTGCAACTGCTGAAGGTGAAAGGATGTCAATTCCCTCAAGTGTCTCGAACAGTGTTTTTGCTTCCTTTGCCTCGTCATTCGTGATGCCATACATCAAACCTTTGGTATCGGTCAAGGCATCGAACAGTCCTCCACTAACCGAATAAGGTGGAGCCCTGTTTGAGAGAACGTCAGCATACATCTCATCAATATGCTTCTTTGGGTTAAGCATATCGATTTTTGGAACAATGTCCCGTCTTCCTGCATTCCATGCACTTAGCATAGGTACAAATGGTAAATTCTGTGCAAGCTGGAGTTTTGGGAGCCGGTTTCCAAATCGTCCGTCATCGCGCAATCTAATTGCAGCTTCCCATGCCGCAATTGCGCCTGTGCCGCTGCCAACTGCCTGAAAATAATGGTCGGGGATGCGTTTGATTGTCACTGCTGCGTCAAGCATGACAGTGCCCATGCCTTCACGTCTGGCAACATTTCTTGCACCTCCTTCCGGCATGATGCCGGGCAATTGTGCGATCCTGTCTGCAAGGTTAATGGCATCGGTGTAATCATTGCCTTCTGCCATCCTGATCAAATGAATGGAATCCGTAGGTTCTTCAGGCAGCCACATACGCGACAGTCCACAACGTGGCACAACTATGTACACATCGATCCCTGTCATTGCAGATACATGCGCAAACGATCGTGCGGTATTTCCTACCGATGCGACCACAACCGCTTTGCCACCGCTCTCTTTTAATCGCTGCATCGTGGGATGGGCTTCAAGTTCCTTGAAGCTGCATGTCTTGATCAATGCGCCGCGCTCAGGCCAGTAGCCGCTAAAACCTATGTAAAGATTGGTAAGCCCGAATTCACGTGCAAGCTCTTCGCTCTTATAAGTAATCGGAGCCGCATTTGTATCCAGTTGCTCATGTATTGGCAGCCAATCATAGAACTTGCCCATGCCCTGTGTTTTTTTCAGGGCAAGCTGTTTTGCATGATAATTTGCACGAAGTAATGAATCATCATGGTCACATTTTAACCTGTAGTCACCCTGATATTCACACCCACATTGTAAACATTTCAAAGTATAATTTCCCATTAGGGAAACAATGTGGTGTTTAACTTTTAAAGGTATCCCATATTATGCACAATATGACATTTTTGCGACAAAATTATTATATTTAGGGGCAACACGTCTTGTATTTAATTATAAAAAGTATTTTGTGTGCGACTTGTGTGTTCAAGCTGTTTTGTGGACCTATCCGGATATATGAATGTAAGCAAATCCACCTCGGCACCAAGCTCGCATGAGTCATGCAGGTAGTATTCACCGCTTTGTCTTGAAACATTTTTCAGCATGATCACAGCATGATTTTGCCCGATGTTTGTAATTGTAACGTCTTCAAATTCAAAAAATATCTGCTCAAATGTGGGTTCAAGATTACGGCTGCCAAGTAAGAATACATAGGTTTTTGCAAAAAGATCAAGATCATAAGTGATCTCTACCATGCTACCTGTCTTTTCAAAAGTCATAACCATTTGATTGATATGGATAAATTGTTCATCATCGGTCACGGTTGATGATGGCATCATCACTAATGCGAGTGCTGCAATGAACAAGACTACAATTGCTGCAAGTGTTTTCATGTCAAGTGTATATATTTAACGTACCCGTTAATATCTCTTTTTGATAGAAATCTTCGAAAGAGGATTTTGATAGAAATCTTCGAAAGAGGATTTTGATAGAAATCTTCGAAAGAGGATTT
>DQIO01000139.1 GCA_020793555.1 Methanosarcinaceae archaeon
ACCCCGCATAGCAATTAACCTATATCAAAGAAAACGGAGCATCAATTCCCGCCGCCAGGCGGCGTATTCCACTGCCACCAAACCCATGACTCATAACCCAATAACCCAAACCTGCGATTCTCATATCTGCAAATATGACACCGCTTAAAAACCATTTTATATTTCATATTCATGCCGTGGGAACGTGCCGCAAGCGTGCATTCGCGCCGTTTTTCTCATAAACTCGATAAACCAACCGCCTGTGCTAAACACAAAGGTGCACCGACAATATATGTACGATATTTTTAATGCCGTATCAATCATTATCGCGCACTTTCCGCATTCCATCATTGCCAATAAGATATTTACTAACGATTTAGCTTTTTTACGACAGTATATTATGGAAAATGCCGCCTGACGGCGGTCGCATTGGTTTCGATTCGTATAGATTTGAATTTTACACTAAAAATATCAGCTATACAAATACGAATTTACAATCCTTGCACATTGGCATTTATATCACTCCCACGTGTTTATGCGTTATACTTGATGTTAGGTTTGATGAGATAAATGTTTTTGGGCAGCATATGAAATTTGATCGTGCAGTAAATGATTTAAAGAATTTCCGGCTCTTCAAGTTCAATATCCAGCACCGGAAGGTCCTGCACTTCGCCGTCGGAGTCATAGCATATCCAGCTGTTCTCATCGTACGGAGCACCTACAATAATGTGGTGACTTCCGGTTTTTCCAAAAAGCCGCAGGTCTGCTTTTGATGGTGTTACATTAGAAGTCGGATGGCTGTGAACTGAACCCACGGATTTGATGTTTGGCATCATGAATAATTTTATCACGGCATTCCTGTCACTTGATTCTGTGCCCGGGAGTATCATGATGTCTGTTATAACCCCGTCCGTCTGTTGCATTAATCCTGCAAATTCCTTGGGTGCAGAAGATTCACTTACATGAAGGATAAATTCAAGTGTCTCGCGGGCAATGCCGATTATTTTCATATTAGATACATGATGTGTGTGGCATATATGCTTTTGGTAGAGGAAAATCTTATATCGCTATATTGCACTATAGTATACTATGACAACTACGATTCAAATTAGCGACCATCTTCACAGTGAATTGCGTAATCGAAAATTGTTTGATCGGGAAACCTATGAAGAAGTTATCTGGGATTTGGTCGAAGACACAAAAGAACTAAATGCGCAGACAAAAAAAGAGATTGCAAAAGCCCGTGCTGAAATAAAAGCCGGAAAATTCTACACGCTCGCGCAGGTTAAGGAAGAGCTGGGATTATGACCTACGAGATCGTTTTCTCGGATGCGGCGTTAAAGCAATTGAAAAAATTGGAAAAAAACACTCAAGAGAGAATAATTTATACATTGGAACGTATCAGGATAAGACCACAATCACATGTAAAAAAACTCGTTTGTGATTCAGTGTACAGATTGCGAGTGGGTGACTATAGGATAATTCTGGATATCGATGAAGGTATACTTGTTGTGTTAGTGATTAAAGTCGGTCACAGGAAGAAGATTTACAAATAGTATTATTGGTAATAATAATCCACAAACAAGAGGTAAAAAATGACCCAAACCAAATCAAAAACAGCCCCCACAACCATTATTGGTTCAATCTACGAAGAATCGCTAAAAGTTCACGAACTGCACCAGGGCGTACTCGAAATCGCGAGCAAAGTCCCGCTAAAAACGGTCCATGACCTGAGTGTTGATTATACTCCAGGTGTTGCAGAACCATGCAGGGAGATTGCAAAAAATGAGGATGATGTTTACACTTATACCTCAAAAGGCAATCTTGTCGCAGTGGTGACTGACGGTTCGGCAGTGCTTGGTCTTGGCAACATAGGCGCACATGCCGCAATGCCTGTAATGGAAGGTAAAGCCATCATTTTTAAGACACTCGGGGGTGTGGATGCGTTTCCGATCTGTCTTGATACAAACGATACGGAAGAGATCATCAAGACCGTAAAGCACATAGCACCGACATTTGGAGGAATAAACCTTGAAGACATCAGCGCACCAAGGTGCTTTGAGATAGAGAAACGGCTCAGGGCTGAGATACCGATTCCTGTATTTCATGATGATCAGCATGGTACGGCAATTGTGACACTTGCGGGACTCATGAATTCCCTAAAGATCGTGGGGAAAGAACTTGGTGACATAAAAGTGGTAGTTTCCGGTGCGGGTGCAGCAGGTATTGCTATTACTAAAAAACTGATTCATGCCGGTGTCAAGAGTGAAAGTGTGCTGATGTGCGACAGCCGCGGCATAATCTATGAAGGGCGCGTGGAAGGTATGAATCCTGAAAAAGTAGATATCGCTAAAATTACGAACGCGTCAAAGTTAAGTGGATCTATTGGCGATGCACTGGTTGGCGCGGATCTGTTTATTGGTGTTTCGTTGGGAGGGATCGTGAGCAAGGAAATGGTTGCTTCAATGGCGAATGATCCGATCGTGTTTGCGATGGCGAACCCTGATCCTGAGATCATGCCGGAAGATGCTATTTCTGCGGGTGCACGTATTGTGGCGACAGGAAGGTCTGACTATCCGAACCAGATCAACAACTGTCTTGGTTTCCCAGGGATTTTCAGGGGTGCGCTGGACACCCGCGCACGTGACATCAATCTGGAGATGGAGATGGCGGCAGTGTATGCACTTGCCGGGATAGTTGATGAGTCACAACTCAGTGAAGAATATATTATCCCAAATCCACTTGACAGTCGTGTTGTGCCTGCTGTTGCGTCAGCGGTCGCAAAGGCAGCAATACACAGCGGTGTAGCAAGGGTAAAACCGCATCCTGATGAGGTTGCAAGGCATGCGCGAGATCTGGTGGAAAGGCAGAGCGCATGGACGTATGATGAATTGTAAGGGGTCGGATTTGACGCATTTGATGGTGAGTGAACAATTCATTTGTTATATGTTGGTTGCAATTAATTGGTAATAGAGGGCTATGCCGCCTGCGATGGTTTAATTATTTTTAGTTTACTTTAAATGAATTAGATTAGACAATCAGCACATATAATCCACCTGATATCAATGCGCCCAAAAAAGTTGATACAAAATTGACGCCGCTGTTTGTTAGCACGCCCCTTTTCTGAAGTGTGGCACCAAGCAGGCTGTCGATATTGGTGCCAAGAAATCCCCCGAGTGTGGTGATTAAAATTGCAAGTGGGATGTTATCAACAAGCCCGAACATTGCTGCAAGTATTCCAATTAACATGGGACCTATAATCGCTACAAATTGCCCGGTTGGTGTCACTCCTCCATCTACACCGGGTTCGACAAATTTAAGCGTTGTGATCATACGCGGCTTGACGCGCGATGTCGTACCGATCTCACTTGCTAATGTATCCCCTGTTGCTGTTGCTACTGTACCCAGATATGCATAAGTTAGAAATGTGCCAAATTGTGGATATATGCCGTGTGCAACTGCGAGCACAAGTGCTGCTGTGCTGTTGCTGAATACGTTATCATAATTGCGGACACCACCTTTTGATTGTGCAAGTCCTATGGATTTTTTGAATCGGTATTTGTATTTTGTGGATGCTCCTCCTAAGATGAAAAAGGTGAGCAGGAGAAATATCCATAAAACGTTTGTAAATACGATGATCAGAACTCCTATAAGTGTTGCACTGAGGACTGCTGAAACGTCGGCTATCTTAGCCTTGTATGCAAGGTACCCAAGTATAAATGAAAATATCATGGCTGCTGTCATCTGGGATGGTGGTACAGAGTATCCAAAAATAGAGAAAAGCCACATAATCATTCCCGCACCCAATGGGACTGTGAAATTATCATTGACGTTTGATGGAATCGATTCGATCAATGCACCTGTGACTGCTCCTATGGCAGCGATAAAAAATACCAGATTATATGAAACATCGATTTCCTGCCAGTAAACGACCCAGGAACCTGACAAAAATCCGGTAATTATTCCAACTCCAAGCAGTGCACTACTGGATTTTACTGAATACAGTTTGCGAATCTCACCCTGATATGTTTTTCTGGGATATGCTTCATTTGTGAGCTCGTAGTACTTTAATTGCCTTTTGTGGCGTATAATGGTCGCAGCACTATCACCAAATGTAGCGATTGCGACTGCTATGGCTATTATGTACAGTGGATATGAAAAAGATGTGTATCCGAATACAACATTAATCAGCAGGAGTATGAATACCGAGATCGAGATGTCATGTGCACCTATTATCCCACGACTTTTAATAATACGGTTGTCACGTATCGTTTTGTCAGCCATTATATCATATAGCATCGAACTCTCAGGCAGGTACCTGAAAAATATATGGACTAAAAATGCGATTACAACAAGTATATTTGTGTCGATGAATGGGAATAGCAATATCAGGAAACCGAATCCGGCATGCAATATTTGTCTGCGGTATTCGTGGTCCAGTGTTTTGATGTACGTTGCAATTTGATTCATATTGGTCTTCGCACTTGGCCTTGAAGATTAATGCATAAAATGTATTTTATATATTTTATGTATTGAGATTGTATTTACTTCTTAATAAAACTGGTTCTCTTTAACATTGTGTTGTTGACATGACACTAGTGTCGAGTCAACCATACAATATCGCTAGATATATGATCT
>DQIO01000138.1 GCA_020793555.1 Methanosarcinaceae archaeon
ATGGAACAGTGTCAGATCATATATCTAGCGATATTGTATGGTTGACTCGACACTAGTGTGCTTGCACAGGAGATAATGGAAAATCTTGGGGCTGCACTGGAACAGTTCAGTGGTATATATGATGAACTGGAATCATGAACAGTAACAGATAATCAATATATTTTTTAGGACAGTCGTGACCATAAAAAGAACATGCTTGGGATGAGGCTCGCCCCACACATTCCAACCAAAAATGCATATTGTGTCAAGTTTGCCGGTTTTTCATTACTTTGGCCGTAATGAAAAACATTAAATCCAAAGTTAGATATGTTGTGGTCAGATATTATTCATACATATTACAATGATACATAATCAGAGGACCCTTTTATGCCAATTATAACCCTACAATACGATGATATGGAAAAACTCACTCGTGCAAACAAGGATACGATAATCGACCGCGTGCCCATGATCGGAGCGGATATTGAGCGTGTGGAAGAAGAGTCTATTGATATCGAGTTCTTCCCTGACAGGCCGGACCTGTACAGTGTAGAGGGAGTCGCACGCGCAATGAGGGGATTTCTGGACATTGAGAAAGGTCTTTGTGAATATGAAGTGACACCATCCGGTGTTGAGATTACACTGGATGAGGAGATCGCGAACATACGCCCTGTTCTTGGGTGTGCGGTTGTGAGAGGTGTCTGTTTTGATGAAAATTCGATAAAGTCGCTTATGGACTTGCAGGAGGATCTGCACTGGGGACTTGGACGCGATCGGAAGAAGGTATCCATTGGTGTGCATGATATGGCAAATATCAAGGCTCCTTTCAGATACGTCGCAGTAGACCCGGACTTTGAGTTCATTCCGCTTGATTTTACGGAACCGATGTCAATGCGTGATATACTTGAAAAGCATCCAAAAGGTGTTGGCTTCGCTCATCTTGTGGAGGGATTTGACAAGTATCCGCTTATACTTGATGCAAATGATAATGTGCTCTCGTTCCCACCTATTATTAATGGAAATCTTACAAGGGTCGAGGAGAGCACGACCGAACTGTTCATTGATGTGACCGGACTTGCAGATGCTGTTTACACTTCACTTAACATCGTTGTTACATCACTTGCAGAGCGTGGCGGGAAAGTTGAATCCGTGAAAATTATGATGCCTGATGACAGTACGAAGATCACACCGGACCTTACGCCCCGGGTTCATAAGATCACAAGATCGGAAGTGGATTCGTTGATCGGTATCGATCTTCCAATGGATGAGATCGTTGCCCAGCTTGAAAAAATGCGGTTTGGTATACGTAAGATCGACGGTGATACACTTGAAGTAGAGATCCCGTCGTATCGTGCCGATATCCTGAACATCGATGATATTATTGAAGATATTGCGATTGGATATGGGTATGACAACATCGTGCCTGATTTCCCAAAGAGTTCCACAGTCGGTAGAGCACACGAGATATCACTGGCAAGAACTGCAATGCGTGAGATCATGGTTGGTCTGGGGTATTCTGAAGTGATGCCATTCACCCTGACAAGCGAGAAGATTCATTTCGATTGGATGTGCCGTAATAAGACGGATGATGTTACTCCTGTGCTTCACCCGATCAGTGAAGACCAGACCATGCTGCGTACAACGATCCTGCCAAACCTGATGGAGATACTATCACTGAACCAGCACCGTGAACTCCCGCAGCGTATCTTTGAAGTGGGCGAGGTTGTGGTTAACAATAGCAATCGCCGCCATCTAGCTGCGGTATCGATACACCCACAGGCGAACTTTACGGAAGTGCGAGAGCTTGTGGATGCCATGATGCGCGAGCGCATGATAGAATATGAGGTTGTGGAATCGCAGGATGCGGCATTTTTGGAGGGCAGGCGGGCAGATATCCTTGTTGATGGTGAAAAGATCGGCGTTATGGGTGAGTTCTATCCCGAGGTTGTCACGAATTTCGGATTGGGGCAGCCTGTGGTCGGGTTTGAGATCGATATTAAGGTTTGATCACCCCTTTCCATTTTTGTTTTTGGGCTTTGTTTAGCTGGCGCTACCATCGCGCGAAGCGCGCACGTTTTCGCAATGCTATGAAATAATATTGTAATTCTGTGAATATTGACATCATCCATATTTTTCTAAAATCCCAAATGACCGACAGGTCCATAGCCTTGCCATAATTCACTTCACACATCAATCTTATTACTCTCTCAAAATTCTTATGTATTCATCCACCAGAGATTTTTCCATCCCCAATATCCGTGCAATCTCCTCACTTTTCATTGTTTTGTCCAACTTTTCCACCTTCTTATATACCTTAATATAGTGATCGACTTACTGCACTGGGAAATGAATAATCATGTCGTAATTCGTTGTAAATCTGCGTTTGTATTTGACGGCACTATCTCAAAAACCAGTTATTTCAATAGAGGATTTATCAAAATCGATAATTACATAGACACGGATTTCACAGATTTACACGGATTTAAGCTTGTTCGGAATCGATATCATAAGAGACTATTTGGTTTGTGGTGCAAAGTGTTTGATATTTGATAAACATCAAATCTGTGTAAATCCTTGTAAATCCGTGTCTGAAAAACAACTGGATTTTGGAACTGTACCCATTTGACGTTGTGATGACCCAATTCGTATCACAGTTCTTTGACATGGAAAAAGCACTCAATGAGTTTACATGGGTGTTGAAAATGGGAGGTCGTGTCGGGAAATTCTTTAACCTGATCTTAAAAATGATGAGAATAACTTTATCCGGTAAAGTGATATGGAACCGGTTCAAAAAGCTGGATCAAGCCAAGAGAATCCTTATCGGTGTGCCTCTTGTTAAAACTGCAACTCCAAAGCACGTGGGTTATATTCTGGGTGTTGGCAGTAAAAATTAAATGAGGGAAACTAATCCGTTCACCCATTTTTGAAAATAAAAAAAATGTGAGAATAACTCACATCTCGCGTTTCAACTTCTCGACAAGTTCCAGCTGAATTCCGTCATTGCGGTCACCACCACAAACCATGCCACGAATACCAATAATGTCTGGCTGGATGCGTCGGAGAGCAGGGAGGTCGTCAAACATAAGTGTGCCTGCAAGTGCACTCAATAGATTCATATCACTTGCCATTTTTGTGAACTCGGTAAGTTCCTCTTCAGACATGAACTCAAAAGTTGAGCGGCCGTCTTTGATTCCTGTATCCACCATAACCACATCAACGCCTGCTTTTGCTCCAATTGCCGGAAGAAACATGGGTGAGATAGAATTAATGCGCTCATAATCGGAATAACCGGATGCTACAACGCACTTTGATGAATCATAGTCCTTCACCGAGTGCACTATATTAGTTAGCATATCAAGTGCCTGTTTTTCGGTTTGAATATCGAATAATCCTACCTTAACATAATCTGCACCAGAAACCGCTGCGCCCAATGCGGCAAGCGATGCTGTTCCAGGTTTGTAGTTAAAATCTCCGATGGTTGCACTGATTGGTTGTTTTGAACCAATAGCATCCTTTACAGAACGAATGACCCATGGGAAATTTGCACCCAGTGAGCCTTCCTTAGGATTCTTAACATCGACAATGTCGGCACCGCCATTTGAAGCAATGATTGCTTCTTCTTTATTGATTGGACTGATAAGTAATTTCATGAAACACCTTCTTATTTATATGGGTTTGAATATCTGTGTATTGATTAAATATGTTTCGAATTGTCTTTGTATTAGATATATATGATTGTACTGTTGTTCACGCACAAGGCGGAAACCGACAAAATTACCAACCTATCCACAAATCCAGTGTGCTTTGCAATTCATCCAAACCACTGGCAGTAATAAATGCCATTAAACCAAAAGAAGTGTATATTGCCGACCTAAATACCCTGCAGGGAATCGGTGCGCATGGCATAAATTTTGATGATATCCATGCAGTATCAAAACAGGTGAAGACAATGCTCGATCCTGCCGTATCATCATTGTCCGATGTCGGCGAGGCACTTTCGGTTGCAGGTGATGTGATCATAGGTACAGAAACCGCATCGTTAGACACGATATCAAATGCGGCATTAGAGTTTCCCGGGCGTGTGAATGTCAGCATTGACATAAAAAACGGCAGGATACTAACATGCGACCCTGATATGCCCGACGACCCTTTAAAGGTTATTGGGATGCTCAATGACATGGATGTCCATGACATAATCATTCTGGATATGGACAGGGTTGGTACATCAAGCGGTGTAAATGCACAATTTTTAAGTACGATTGCCGCCAGTTCCAATCATGATGTGCTGCTTGGCGGCGGTGTTAAAGATATGAGCGATCTCGAAACACTAAAGGATATCGGGCTTAAAGGCGCACTTGTGGCAACTGCCCTGCACAATGGCAAAATACCAATTACAATGATTCAGTGATACACTAATAAGGATCTCCTCAACATTGAGTGGGCAAATATTCGACGGGATGAACAGGATTTACAGGATGGGGCGGACCACTCATATCCTGTCAATCCTGTCTATTAATTCAGGAAATATGATTTCCATGTTTGAAAACATATCCGGAA
>DQIO01000137.1 GCA_020793555.1 Methanosarcinaceae archaeon
ACCTTCTTATCTGTTAATTTTACGACTTTATTTCGTTTACCCATGCTGAGAAGATGAGTATATAAAGTCAAAGGTTTCGGGACTATACATCTCTTGAATTGAACCAATATGTATTTATACCCTTTCCCAACAATTTAAATCATGGATTATGCCCCTATTATAGTTATTTTCACCATTAGAACTGATTTAATACTCTAATTGGCATAATCATTTATATTTCATTTTAAAATAGTATTTTGATGCTTAAAAATTAAAATTTATACATAAAAAAAGAGGAAATTGAAAATAGAGGTATTTCAATCGAAATGCCATTGCCTCAATTATGGAATATTCTATGCCATGATAGACAGTGCCCAAAGAGCCTTTGTGGTTGATCTGGCACCAGAATATTTGAAAGCAACCGCATTGGGAACCTTTCATACCGCCATCGGACTGGTAGCACTTCCGGGTGGTTACATTGCCGGATTATTGTGGGATAAAATAAGTCCGGAAACAACATTTATCTATGGTCTCACATTAACAATAATTTCATTGATACTATTCACATTTGTGAAAGATAAGTGAGATGGTCAGATCGTTCAAAGTATTTCCCTTAATCGTTATCGGATATCCTGTGAATATTGATTTCATAGTCACAAAACAAAACGTTTATGATATATCAGTAACACGTTACTGTAAATTAGTATGAAAATATGTGAAATCATACTACTATAATAACAACAACTATAACAACAACTAAAAATCAAAATTAGCCACTCCAGCCGCTGACCTTCGATCGGCATCGGTGCCTGAAGCAGCTAAGGTTTATACATATCACGAGGTAAGCGATATGCACAATAACATAGCAAAGCATAATATAAAAAAATTAGCATGTCTTCTGGCAGCGACACTATTACTAACATCTTGCTGTACGTTGGTAAGTGCAAAAACTGTGAAGATTAGAGGTACTCCCGGATCTGTAGAAACCGGATCGACGATGCTTCTGGATGGATTCAACTTTCCTGAATTAATCTACCGTATTGGTGATGATCTGTCCTATGAATGGTTGAATCTCTCATTTGTAAAGAATGGAACGATCAATGAGGGCGATGCATCGTATACGACAAAAATGTACAAGAAAAGTCCAAAACGAGAGATTATGTTCATGGGAAGCAAGTATCATTCCCTCGATCCTGATAATGCTGATACACTAACCGAAATATTCACAAGTTTTGGAAGTGATGATAAAAAAACAATGTCAATAGGCGATATATGGGAACTCGACCAGAACTATACCCTCACCGTCAGCGACATTGATCTGAATGGTGAAATGGTGACACTGGAACTCGCCAAGAACAGTGATGTTGTTGAATTTACAGTAATCGGGTCAGGAGATACTTTTGAATACAAAACCGATCCTGGAAGCGCAGATGATGTTATACTCTTCACCTGTAAGGTTGATGTAGTTCTGCGTGGAACTGATTCCAATATAGTCGTACTAAAGACAGTTAGACATTATTCTGACACCCCGCTAATCCTTAAAACCGGGGATGAGTTTGGTGACTTTGAGTTAACTTCTATCACAAATGACACGATAGAAATGAAGAACTCCAAAACAATTTCGTGCTCGCTTGATGAAAAAATTGATCTTCTGGATGACTGGATAATGTTAAAAGTTTCCAGTAAGGGCTACTGGGGCTATGTCTGTTCCGAAGAAACACTGACGTGTCCGGAACCCGTGAAAGTATCTTCTGTTACTGAGTCCACGGATTCCGGTTTCACCGCACAGAATACCACTGCATCAAACACTTCTGACGATACCGGGACAAATAGTACGGTTGCTGCTGTCCTGCCCGCAACGTCTGCTGCGACACCCAGCACCACTTCTGCGTGACCACGGAAACGGAGCAGCCTGCGACGCTTGCAGTTGCAGAGGGTGTCGGAATATCACCGCATACATTGCCTGCACCGGGTGCAGCATCACTGGTCAGTCTGTTTGCGATCTTAGCATTGATGATGAATATCAGGAAAAATAAAAAATGATGTGTTATAAATTTTTATGGATTTGAAAGGTGATCAAATGAAGAATAATTCAGAAAATGGTTTTAAAAAATTCACTATGATCGGTGTCTGCTTTGCTGCGTTCCTTATCGCATTTGCAGTAGTTCCCGTCCAGGCGCAGCAAACAACAGTCAGTCTGAATACTCCGAAACTTGTACAAGGAAATACGGTTCACGCTGCCGTAGAAATTGCTAATGTCAACAACCTTGATGCAGGTCAGTTTGACCTATCGTTCAATCCGGATGTTCTGAAAGTTGTCAATGTCGAGGACGGGAGCATCGAGGGAACGAAGATACCAGTGCAGTGGAGTTCAATTGATGCTGACACGATCAGAGTGCTCTTCAATCTGGAAGGTGTTACTGGAATAAACGGTTCGGGACAACTGGCTAAAATCGAGTTTGAAGTGACAGGTGATGGCGATAGTAATCTGCTTATTTCCAGCGGACTGCTCGGTAATACTGAAGCTAACCAGATTGATACGAACTGGGGAGTTACTGCTGCGACAGATGTGCAGGAATCTACGCCTGGATTTGAGGCAGTGTCTGCCCTTGTGGGTTTGATCGCAATTCTCGGATTGGCCAGGTTCAGTAGAAAATTGTAGAGTTGATATGTATGACAGGTAACAATTTCTTGTTCGGGCTGGTCATAACTGTGATCTTACTGACCTGCATGCCAGTAGCATCAGCATCAACCTACACACTTGGTGTTTTCGGCAACGCAAATGAGGATGACACCATAGACCTCAAAGATGTGGAATATACCACATCCGTCGTTTTAGGACTTGATGATCAAACACAACTTGCAGATGCGAAATACAATGGTGAGATCAATATCCTTGATGTGACGCAGACCGAACTGATCATGCTCGGCAAGGAAAAGGAGCTGACGGTTTTCGATGCTGATGATAAGATTGTGACAGTACCACAGCCCATCGATAGAATAGTCGTATATCACCACCAATGCGCAGAGATGCTTCAGGTACTGGATCTAGACGATAAAGTGGTTGGCGTCAGAGATACCTTCGAGACACAATTCAGGCGGTTCCCGGTAATCAGTGCAAAACCCAGTATTGGAAGTGGTGATTCACCTGATATAGAGGCGATACTGTCAGTTGAGCCAGATGTCGTCATGGCGTATACATTCTATCCCGAACACGAGTCACTCGATGATAAATTACCAGATCACATAGCTGTTCTTCGAATGGGCTGCTCCGGGATCGGGGAACTTGGTGGGACAGAAGACATAGATGCAGTGAGAGAAGAAGCCATAAAATTAGGATACATCTTTGACGCAATAGGTGAGGCAGAGAGGTATCTTGAGTGGCACGACAAGTATGTCGATGAAATATCAAAGAGGATTTCAGAAATTCCAGATGATGAGAGGTTACGAGTGTTCGTAGAAAGTTCGGGAGGAACAGATCTTGCTCGTACAGGAATAGGAGGAGGACATCCGGCGCACGGGCTCTGTCTCTTAGCTGGTGGAATAAACATTGGAGCTGGGTGCATACCAGTGGATCTCGATGGTAGCGGTTGTGAATATGGTGATATCGAAGTAGAGTGGATCCTGGATCAGAATCCTGAAGTGATTCTGGGCAGAGCAATGGGCAGTGGTATAAGACCATATGAACTCGATGATAATGCGCTGCTTAAAGCATATCACGATGAAATAAAAAGTTTACCAGGTTCTGAAAACGTTGCAGCGGTGAAAAACGACCGCGTGTACCTGATCACAAATGACCACGCAATCACACCTAATTATCCATCAGCACTTGCAGCCATGGCAAAATGGTTCTATCCGGATCGCTTCGAGGATATGGATCCACAGGCGATTCATCAGGAATACATGGACCTCATGGATATATCGTTTGACGTATACGAACAGGGGGCATTTGTGTACCCTGAATTGAGCTGAAAACAATGAGAATTAGAAAAAGCGGATTGGTAACCTGTATTCTGCATCTTGCTGTTGGGTTATTGTTCCTGACTCCGGACATATCCTCTCAAACAAGTCCGTTTAGGGTTATCGTGAAAAATAAAGAGGCATAGAAGTATGATTCATGGAATTGACTGGAACAAGATGTGGATGGAGGCAATGGAAAATGCCTCATGGAGAACGCGGCGCGGGGATATAACTGAGTTCTGGGACAAAAGAGCCAGGTGGTTTTGCCAATCTATCGAAGATGATGACCGTCCTGCACAAATGATATCAAAACTGGATATTGATCCAAAGTGTACTGTGCTTGATATTGGTGCAGGACCGGGTACGCTTACAATTCCACTTGCAAAGATCGTAAAACACGTGACGGTTGTAGAACCATCCAGAGGGATGCTTGCCTGTCTGAGAGAGAATGCGGCAAATGAAAGTCTGGAGAATATAACCTGCATTAACAGGAAATGGGAAGATGTTCACCCTGGAGAAGATCTTGATAAGTACGATGTTGTGATTGCGTCATACTCACTTTCAATGCTGGATATGGTAGCAGCCCTTTCAAA
>DQIO01000136.1 GCA_020793555.1 Methanosarcinaceae archaeon
CTGTATTGTACCATATTTATTTTATAAGTTGAAATGCAGCGGAAACGCCCATACCGTTCGCGTTAGTTGTGTGGAAATGCGCCGCATGATGCGGTTTTATTGGTTTTAGCTTCAGTTTCAGATCGGATACACTCATTTACGCAGTTCTCTTACCACAGCTATACAAACATGGTTTAATTATAACTAAATATACCTGCTTTGGATGTTTGCCTTTTGGCAGATCGGCATTTTGAATAAATATGCATGTTTGTGTATCCACGAACTGACGGGCAGATAACTTCAATCAAATTTGAACTTTACGCAAATATTATTAATTACCAGCCCCATATTTCATTCCATGGGAAATAATGAAAACAACAATACTGAAAAAGTGCTTATCCTGCCGCTTAGCGAAGATTCGAAGAAGATAACACAGACACTCTCAAACAGCACTGCGCTTAAGATACTTGAACTTCTGGCACAACAGCCAATGTCGGCAACCGCTGTTTCTGAAGAACTTGATCTGGCACTAACCACAATTAAATACAATCTGGATGCTCTGATCGAATCCGATCTCATAAAGATCAACAAAACCAAATGGAGTAAAAAAGGGAGAAAGATCAAGATATATGAGCCTGTTCAGAAATTGATAGTTGTTGTGCCTGGCGGCGGTAAATCTGATAAGTCATCGATAATCAGCATGCTGCAAAAATATTTGGGAATGATCGGCGCGGCGATATTTGCATCGTTTGGTATTGAGTACCTTGCAAAACTTGCAGGTAGCAGCATGAGTCTGCGATCATCTCCGGATGCAGGAGTAATCGGGAGTATGGATGAATCCATGACAATTACAAGTGATGTTCAGGATGCTACATCGATGCAGGTCAATGACACACTCCACGAAAGCGCAATTTTTGCAGATACAACGGTCAATGAAACTTTAAGGATTGTTGAAGAAGTCGTAGAGGAAGCAGCAGTGGAAGTTACAACTGAATCATTGCCAACGGTCGCGCCTGTTGAAATGGCTGCAAAGGGCATAGAACCTGCTGCTTTAGATACGATTAATCAGGGTTTGACATCTCATATAGGGCTATGGTTCTTTTTCGGATGCATGTTCGTGATATTGTTCTTATTGATACGGGAACTATATTATAGAAAAAAATCAATATGAACATAGAGTGAGTCACATGAGAGTTGCATTAAAACTTGCATATATTGGAACCAATTACCATGGTTCCCAGATCCATCCAAATACCATGACCATTGAAGGCAAGATGTTTGAAGCCCTGAAAGAACTTGGTATCATAGATGATCCAAAACAGGCAAACTTCACAAGTGCAGGACGAACAGATGCCGGAGTTCATGCACTTGGACAGGTTGTGGCATTCAACACTGACAAGCCTGAACTTGCAATTCCACGTGTGATAAATTCAAAACTCCCAAACTCTATATGGACATGGGGACACGCACATGTGCCGGATGATTTCAATCCCAGACGCAATGCTGTGAGCCGCAGTTACAGGTACATCATGAGTGGGGAGCTATACGACATCTCAAAGATCAGGTCTGCATCAAAACTCCTTATCGGTTCACATGATTTCGCAAACTTCTGTACTAATAATGGTTATAAGAGTACAGTCCGCAATGTTGAGCGTATCGATGTCAGGGTCAGCGGAGCACTAACAAAAATAGACGTTCAGGCTAACAGTTTCCTGTGGAACATGGTGCGTAAGATAGTCACCGCGCTCATGATGGTAGGAAGCGATGTACGCGATATCGAGTGGCTGAAACAGATGCTCGAACCCGAATCGTATGAAGAGGGAATCGAACCCGCATCGGCATACGGACTAACATTAACAAAAGTGAATTATCCGCAACCCATCGAATGGATCGAGGATGGTTATGCAATACGCAGGGCACATGAGCATATACATGAGCATCTGATCCGGCACAGGGTAATGGCTGAAGTGCTTGAGAATCTTATTCCACAGGATTAGAGATACATTTCATTTTTTGTATTTGTTTAGCAATTTTTGACGCCGAGTCAAGCCGAATAAGGAAGAGCGGGTAATCGCTCTTTCTTATTCGGCTGTATAATGCAGCAAGTTATAAAAGCAAACGTTTCAAACTTACAAACATTTCAAAAACGCAAGACTCTCCACGCCCTCGTCCACACAATTTACCTCTGTTACAAACCTGCCCTTGTAGTTTGACAAATTATCTATCACGCGTTTCCAATCGATATTCCCTTTACCAATCGGTAGGTGCTCGTCTTTTTTGCCCATGTTATCATGCAAATGGACATGCGATATCCTGCCTTTGTACATTTTCAGGAAATCGTCCATAATTTCGGTTTCTATTCCAATTCCCATAGTGTTCGCATGACCTATATCAAGTGTCAGTCCGACATTGTCACGGTTAATTTCTTCCACCATTTGTAGCATCTCCTGCGGATATTTTCCGAATATTTTGGGAACTTCGGGCATGTTCTCGACTGCGATTATGATGCCATGGTCTGCGGCAAAATCACAGATGGATTGTAAGGATTCGATGTTGGTTTGCCATGCAAGGTTCGGCAACTGTGCGCCGTGGGGTGAAAGATAACCGGGATGGACTACTGCAAGTTCGACAAAATCGGAAGCAATCTTGAGATAATCTTTCATCTGATGCAGTACTTCGTTGCGTATTCCAGTGTTCAGACCTGCGAGGTTCATGTCTGAGAAAGGGAGGTGGAGGGTCAGTTCCAGATTTGTAGTGTCGTGAATCTCCTGTACATGAGTGATAGTTTCGCATGTCAGGCACTGGGTGCCTTCCTGTACGATCTCCCATCCGGTGTAGCCATGGTCTTCGAGTTCATACGCCCAGTTGAATGGGTCTTCGACAACTGCGCGTGATGAGAAACTTACCCTTTTTAGATTCATATAATCCGACTCCCACAACCTGTGTGTATTATTTATCTAGAATTTCTATCTAGAATTTCTATTGAAATCCTCTATTGAAATCCTCTATCAAAAATTTCATCGAAATTTTCTATCGAAATCCTCTATTAGATATCGTTTACATCCAGCTCGATCAGAGGCTCGCCATTTTCTGTTTGTGGAGCAAGCCAGTCTATAAGGCGGTCAAGTTCTTCCCTTAAACTTGCGTTTATTGTCACATGGATGGAGCCGAGCGGCTCTTCTGTTGCAGGGAAGTTCAGGCGGTTCACTGTAGCTACCTGTTTATTTAGCATGAAATCAGTAGAAAGACCATCTATTGAGTGACCTTTGTTCAATTGTGTGCGGGCAGTGTCCAGCTGTCGTTCTTGCCTGAGTAATCCATGCATTGTGAAAAGTGATTCGAGATCTCCGTGCCCGACGACGCGTGGTTTTGACATGGATTCGTCCAAATCGGTCTCAAGTCCTTTGAACATGTTCGAAATGGCGAGGGCTACACGTTCTGTGTCCTCTGTGGGATTTACAATGGATGATACTTCAACTTTTATCATGGAGCTCCTCCAGAAGTTTTACGATCTTCTGTCTAAATTCTTCGAGTCCTGTTGTATTGGAAATTGTAATGTCAGAAGCTGTTATTGCCTCGCCCATACCCCATCCGAGTTCACGCTCATCCCTGCGGCGCAAGGCTTCGATGTCTGTCATATCATCACTTCTCCCGCGTGCTTTTACACGTTCAAGACGCATCTGGATGGATGAGTCGATATTCACAAGAGTGAAATCTTCACCGAATTCCTGTTTGAACATTTCAACTTCTGCGATACCGCGCACACCGTCAATGACTACCATGTCTGTGCCTGAGTTGTTAATTTTCGGGATACAGCGCTTTGCGACAGCGTCCATACCTTCATTTTCCCGAAGGTCAGTTCCGACACCGCCAGTGTTTACGTCTGTTGGTTCAAGTCCTCTTCGAACCACTTCTTCGCGAATGACATCACCCATATTGATGACGTAGATGCCCTGATCTACTGCAACCCTGCCAGCCTCGGATTTCCCGGATGCTGGCATTCCTACAAAAGCTATGATCTTCATTATAGATGGTCCTCTTGTTGTTATTGTGGGATTTCATCATGGGTTTGATATTATTTATTAGTATGGTGTTTTGGTGAACGGGTGCAACGTATTCCAAGATCGGTGGGTGTTCCAACATTTAGTTATCAGTCAGTTCTAAAAATCCTTTTCAAGGAAAATATTCCGGCTGATATGATCAAGATCCAGAGTATCACAATGAGTATGAATTAAATTTATGGTTGACACTTGGTATGTTCATATTTGAGATATGGTCGACTTTTAGATTTTGGTAGTGGTACCCAATGTATGCCAGCAAAAAATTATCAATAACAACAGTTATGATCATAAACCTGTAGAGGATTGGTATTAGAACTATACTGGTTATGAATGTGCCTGCTACAAGATATATTAAAGAAACTTTTTTAGTAACTATTCAGCTATGCATAAACGTTGTCGTTAGATTGAATAGTTCATAAATAGATAGTAGCACAACAATTGACTGGAAGTTAAGAAAACGTGGCATCAGTTCCCGCCGCAGGCG
>DQIO01000333.1 GCA_020793555.1 Methanosarcinaceae archaeon
AAAATCACTAGACTATGGAATAGTGCCGTATTTCTAATCTTATGGCACAATTGAAGAATTAATCAATTCTCCATTTATTTGCAAACACAGTCATTTCAACGTTTGAAACCAAACCTACCAAGCCAACACCGGTCTTTTGTGCAGCGTCAATACCGCTATCCAGCGGAGCGCTTTTCGTTACAATAAGAGGCACGCCTGCACGTGCCGCCTTTAGCACCATACCGGCAGACTGCCTGCCTGTTGAGAGAAGGTAGAGTTGCGACACATCAATATTGTTGAGTGCCGCATAACCTACCACCTTGTCGATTGCATTGTGCCGTCCAATATCAATAGCCTGTGCCACCCGTTCCCCTCCCTGTGAAACCAGCGTTGCAAGGTGAGTACCTCTTGTCATAAAATATATATCTGATTCAAGGAACTTTGTGCCGGAAAAGATCGATCTTGCAGGAAACACAGCATCCGAGGTGACATTTGTATCCTCATTGCCCTGCCACTTGATACCGATACAGCCGGATGAGCGGAGTTCGTGCCAGAGTGTAAAATCATCGGTAGATTTGATCTGGAGGTCAACGTCCATGCCATCTACCCGGACATCCAATATCTCATCAAAACCTACAATTCCCTCACATATCGCATATCCTACTGCCAGTTCCCTGACACATGTCGGAGATGCAAGGATAGATGCTACACGGGTACCATTCACTGACAGTTCAATAGAGCCCTCTTTTGCAACAGTGCGCTCAGAAGAAAATACAGAACCATCTTTATTAACAGTAGTTACAGAATAGATTTTTGTGTATCTGTCAGGCATCTATGACCTATTTAACGTTATGATATATAGGATATTTTATCATAACACGACAGAACATTTACACGACAGAACATTTACACGACAGAACATTTACACGACAAGAGATGTTATCTGTGAAACTGAATCAACGAACAAGTCCACTTCTTCCTGTGTATTGTACAATCCAAACGATGCCCTGACAGTACCTTCGACCTCAAGGAACCGGATACTTGGCATCGCGCAGTGATACCCGCTTCGCACACATATCTTTTTTGTCTCATCAAGAATCATGGCAACATCGTGTGCATTGAGACCCACTATATTGAATGGCACAACACCGGCACGGTCCTGTGGTCCATATACCTCAACCGCATCCATTTCTGCTATTCGCCTGGCTGCATTCTTTGCAAGGGTAGTCTCATGCCGCTCAATGTCAGCCGTGCCATGTTCCCTGACATACTCCACCGCACGCCCAAGTCCGATAACACCCGGAATGTTTGGTGTTCCTGCTTCAAATTTGGCAGGCGAGGGTTCCAGTTCAAAACCCGTTGTTGTGACTGCATGTACCGTGCCGCCCCCTACAAATGTGGGAGCGAGCATATCCGGCTCTTTGACGTACAGCACACCGGTTCCCTGCGGTCCGAGCAGACCTTTGTGACCTGCTGTTACAAAAAAGTCACAGTCGAGTGCACCCACGTCAAGAGGCATATGACCTGCGGACTGTGCGCCGTCGATCAGCACTTGTGCACCGCCTTTGTGTGCGATCTTTACGATCCTTGCAACATCCTGGATCGAACCAAACACATTGGAAACATGATTGACTGCAACAAGGCGCGTTTTGTCGGTCATGGCATCTTCGATGTCATTCGGATCTATCATGCCATATTCATCAGGACTTATGATCGTAACTTCAACACCCTGCTCACGCAAACGCATCCATGGAAGGAAGTTTGAGTGATGCTCTATGAGTGTCGTGATGATATGGTCGCCGGAGTTCCATTCCAGACCATGAGCGACCATATTGATACTTTCGGTGGTGTTCTTTGTGAATATCGTTTTTTTGTGATCGATGTTCAAAAACGAAGCCACCACCTCACGCGCATCCTCATAATGATTGGTAGTCTGGCGTGCAAGCCTGTGTGCACCACGTCCGTGATTACCGGCATATTTGAAGAAGTAATCTTCCATAGCCGAAACTGCCTGAACAGGCGTCTGGGTGGTTGCAGCACTGTCTAAATAGACAACTTCCTTTAAAATCGGAAAGTCTTCACGAACAGAATAAACATCATACATGTAAATCTGTAATGGGGGTAAATTAGAAATAGATTTTGCAGTAGATATTGCAGGCTATTTTGCCTGCAAACCGCCGAGCATGAAACGATACAGATCCAACTCTTCAGAATCCAGCGTATCACTAGGGTGTCCACCAATTACTATATGGGAAACATCATATGCTTTTTTGCTGTTCCCGCATTTGTCATCATTTTTCATTAAGTTTCTCATTATACATTTCCTCCGGTCTCTTCAATCGTATCTTCTCAAAAACGACGTCAGTTAACTCAATATGTGGCAGAATTAACATATTTGCAATGTCGATTGCTGCTGAATTGTCTATAATGCCCCCATGCTATATAAAGTTAACCGTTGTGGCGGTTGTGATGCCCTTTTCTGACTTGTCGCAAGATATATAATATATGCAAGAACGTTTGCTAACCATGACCGAGATAATCATTGACGAGTCACTGTCCTATATTGACGGCACCCAGAGAGTGCACGACGGAGAAACAACCCTTAAAAACGCCAAGAGCCAACTTAAGACAATAGGTGTTACCCGTATTGCAGACATAACCGATCTTGACAGGATCGGGATACCGGTATTTACCACTATTCGACCAAGTGCTGCCAAAGGTGGAATTTCCATCTATTCCGGAAAAGGTGCAAACCCTGATCAGGCAAGGATCTCTGCGATGATGGAAGGTTTTGAGAGGTGTCTTGCTGAAAGAGCAGGTACCAATGAGAATATCGATACCGACATTTCAGCTCCAACTATTATAAAAACACTTGAAGAAGCATTCAATGATCACAATATACTTGACCCAAAATCACTACTTTTACCGGAACCCCTCGTGCCTGATAAATTAGTTGACTGGACAGGAGGATGGGACTTGCTGAAAAACGAAGAGATATTTGTCCCTTCAAATGCCGTTTATCACCCATACAACGAACCAGGGCAATGTGTAAAACTCTTCAGAAGCAACACCAATGGTCTTGCAGCAGGAAATGTGATGGAAGAAGCAATATTCCACGGATTGCTGGAAGTTATCGAGAGGGACGCTTTGAGTAATGCCGAGTTCAACAGAGTTACAGGAAAAGAACTCATTCTTACTGAGAACGATGGAAGTAATTATGAACTTATTCAGAAGTTCAAAAAAGCAGATGTGGAAATCAAACTTTGGGTGCTCCAGCATGATACTAATGTTACAACAATCGTTGCCGTTACTGATGACATTAAATTGAAGGATGCGGCACTGCTTGTTATGGGTGCAGGTTCGCACTTAAAACCTGAAATTGCAGTCAGTCGGGCAATCACCGAAGCTGCCCAATCAAGAGTTGTGCAAATTCATGGGGCACGTGAGGACACAGACCGTGAAAAGTTTGTGCGTAATATCGGATACGAACGAATGAAGCGTATGAACAAGTTCTGGTATGAGGATAAAGAGACTATATCACTTGATGAGATTAAAGACATCTCAACAGCAACACCGGCAGAAAACATTCGAATTGTACTTGATCAACTTAAAAACCTTGTTGATAATGTTGTTGTGGTTGACCTGTCAAGAGAAAATATGAACGTGCCTGTTGTGCGTGTAATCATTCCAACATTTGAACTATACACCCTTGATCGCGAACGTGTTGGTAAGCGAATGAAGTTAGTGAAAAGGAAAAAGCTGGCAAAAGAAGACAGACCTTGGAGAAAGGGAAGAAGACCACTATGAACAAAGCACTCCGCCCTATCATATTTGCAGGTACAAGTATCAGCCACGAAGATGCAAAAAAGATACTTGATGTCAATGTCAAGTATAGCCAACCTGTTTTTAGGTGTAATATCCAAAAGGCTGTCCAAGAAGGGTACAATGTAATAGGAATTATTGACGGCATCTTTTTTGACAAGACAGCAGTCGCTCACAAGGAGATCATCAAAGCAATCAAATCTGGAGTTATCGTTGTAGGGGGTTGCAGTATGGGAGCACTCCGCGCGGCCGAACTCGATACTTATGGAATGATAGGTGTCGGCAAGATATACGAATGGTATCGCGACGGTGTGATCGAAGCCGATGACGAGGTGGCTGTGGCTACCAATCCGGACACTTTTGAGCCGGTATCAAATCCGATGGTGAATATAAGGGAAACTTTGAATGCGGCATGTGAGGAAGGGATCGTCGATAGCGACACACGTGATTTATTGATGGGAATTGCGAAAAAGACGCATTATACTGAAAGGACTTATTTTGGTGTGGTTAAACAGGGTGTCAAAGACGGGGTGCTTTCATCCGATGTTGGAGATGTGCTTGTTGGATACTGCAAAGAGCACGAAGTTGACGTTAAACGCAACGATGCGATTGCGGTTCTTGAGAAGGTTAAAGAGATACTTGACTCATAAACGGCTGAAGCTATGCCATATGTATCATCCAGTCAAACCGCCCTGTAATACTTCCCATCCTCTGCTGTTATCTCTACGATCTCATTTTTCCCAAGCAGGCCATCGATGATACCGGCAAGATCTTTTGCATCAATCTCAAGTGCGGAACTGATCTGATCAACAGTGCACGGTCTTCGTAGTATCAGGTCATAGACCTCATCCCGCATATTCCCGTGTTTAATGCCGGTAATTTTCCTGCGAAGCCCTTTAAAGACCAGTCTAACCATCTCCCTGCCCAATGCATCATCGAACTTTTGTGCAATCTCGGTAAGCCTCTGCTGCGAAACCGGGATAATAAAATCCTCAGCAGGCGGTCTGCTCACAGTAAATACCTCCACCACATCGGGATTGATGAACTTTACTGCCTGTACCAATTCATCGACCGCCCGGTCACTGATATTGGTTGGATAATCCTTTTTTGAATCAACAAGAAGAACTTCTATCTCAAGTCTTGGACCCGTGCCTTTCAGTGCTTTTAATCCATGAATAATATCGTCAAGCATGATTCCCGATACGGGGCGGTTGATTGCCTTGAATGTTTTTTCATCCCCGGCTTCGAGGGTAGCGACTACCAGATCGGCTTGCGCCAGATTATCCCTTACATCCTTCCTGCTGACAAGGGAGGAATTGGTAATTACACAAATAGGAACATTGCTAATCTTCCTTACTTCACGGATCATCTCACCAAGTGCAAGGTTGAGTGTGGGTTCCCCGGTTCCTGAAAAAGTAATGTAATCAAGCTGTTTTACTTTCTTAAGATGGTTTTTCAACCCTTCTACTACTTCTTCAGTCGAGACTCCGCAGACGTCTTCCGGGCCTGATACTTTCTTATCCGTACATCCAAGTTGACAGTAGACACAGTCAAAATTACAGGTTTTTTCAGGACCTGTGATGTCAATCCCGAGTGAGCGTCCAAGCCGTCTTGACGGAACCGGACCGTAGATTATTCTTTGTTTCATAATGGTTGTATCCTTAGCACCATGGTTTTTCTTTGTTTCGTTTTAAAAACGTATTGAGAAGTTAAAAGTAATTCCCTATAGAATTATATAGTTCGAGTCAATCAGAGCGTAGCGAAGATTTTCTCTTGAAAACGTACTTATATTTGTTAGAGAAATTCGATTGAAATTCATGATACATAGTTCCACAGAATGAATTTAGCATCAACTTTAAAAAGTTAAAGACAAATGATGGAATATTAGGGTGATTATATGAAAGAAAGAATGGAACATATCGATTTGAATGATACTATTGAGTACAACAGTACAATGCGGATCAAAAAAGATATTCTTGCTACTAATTGGTTCAATGTAGCCTTGATATGTCTTGAAAATGGACAGGAAATTCCACCCCACCCTGAAACATACGCGGTAATGTTCCACATAATCGAGGGAGAGGGGACTATAACCGTCGGGTCAAAAAAGTATGATGTCATGCCAGGTCATATTATATTTGTTCCAAAGGACAGTGTACGGGGGATAGCACCACGCACACGTATGAGCCTGCTCGGGATACAACAGCCACATTAAGTAGATTAAGTATGTTACAATGATGGAATCAATGAATGCTATTGAAGTCAATAATCTGACTAAACAGTTCGGCAATTTTACTGCGGTAGATCATCTGGATTTCGAAGTTGAGAATGGTGAAATATTTGGCTTTTTAGGACCCAACGGTGCCGGTAAGACCACAACTGCCAGAATGCTCACAGGAATAATTAAACCGGATTCGGGTCAGATCAGGATTAAGGGTATTGATATTCAGCGAGATCCGATCAAAGCCAAACAGATCATAGGAGTTGTTCCTGAACTTTCAAATGCATACACCGACCTTTCGGCCTGGAATAACCTGCAGTTCATGGCACAATTATATGGCATACCAAACAAACAAGCCAAACAAAGAGCAGAAGAACTCCTGATGAAGTTCGATCTCTATGAGCGGAAAGATCATAAGGTCAAGACATTCTCCAAAGGAATGAAACAAAAACTCATCATTGCCATGTCACTCATGAACGACCCGGAAATTCTTTTTCTCGATGAACCTACATCGGGCCTGGATGTCCGAAGTACACGATTGATAAAGGATATGTTGTTGGAGTTGAACAAAGAAGGGAAAACAATTTTTCTCACAACTCATGACATGGAGGAGGCAAACCAGCTGTGCAACAGAATTGCAGTCATCAATCATGGGAATATAGCAGCTATCGACGCTCCTGAGAAACTCAAAATGCGAATAGGAGGTCTGAAATGGGTTGAAGTCAGTTTTAATGTGCCTGTGGATCTCTCTGATCTCCATGCCATGCAAGGAATCGTGGAGGTACAAAATAGCGGGGACAAACTGCGATTGTACACGGACGAACCGGGCAGGATAGTGTATCAGCTTGTGGACTATTCCCGATCGAATAACCTGGAGATCGTGACACTGAATACGATGACGCCAACACTTGAGGACATTTTTATCAAACTTACTGAGGAAAAATAATGGTAGTGATAGATCAGCTAAAACGTGCCTGGGCAATTTCCAAAAAGGACATCATGATCTATTATTTGAAGGGACCGGTGATTATATTTGGTCTCCTTTTCCCTGCATTCCTTTTTCTGGCATTCATGATAGGAAGAGATCTTCCAGTCGATTTCCTTATCGCCGGACTGCTGGGCATGACGATATTCTTTACATCAACATCTGTCACTCCTGTGATCGCACCCACCGAAACACAAACAAGGAATCTGGAGCGGCTTGCAGCCTCTCCGGTATCCATTACAACGATCCTTCTTGGAGATATGTTAGCATCTGTACTGTTTGGGATCGGAATCTCTCTTGTTCCAATATTATTGGGAATTGCACTTGGTGTAGCGATCACACATCCGTTTACACTTGCAGTAGCAATTGTACTGGCTTCATTCTGTTTCTCAGCCATGGGACTAATATTCTCATCTACACCGACCAGCATGACATCCACAGTGATGATGATATCCACGATGGTAAAGTTTCCACTAGTATTCATAAGCGGCATATTTATCCCGGTGGGAGAACTACCACAATGGGGACGAACACTTGCATCAATCTCTCCCCTAACATACATAACTGATCTTTGCAGGTATTCATTTCAGGAAACAAATTATTATTCGGTTCAAGTGAGTATCTCAGCTCTCATAATATTCCTGATGATCTTCATGATANCCGCNGTAAAACTACATAAGAAAAGCCTGCCAAAACGATTGTGAAGGTGATCAAACGGCCTGATTGACAATTGGGATGCTGTTTCTACATATTTTAAGAGACTTTTTATCATTTTCTTTATCCCTTTCGATATTCCTTTATATTTTTTTGTGCCAATATGGTGAAAGCCGGTCTTCCCATTCTGAAAAATTATAACCATGCCAAAAATCACCATCACAAAAAATAGCGACCTTATACTTTGTAAAAGCAATATCGGGTTTGCCTGAAAGTTTTAAGTGTAGCCTATACCCCCTTATTCCTTCATGCCACAAAGCTTTCCTGAGAATAATCTCTATTTTTGTATTTTTGCCTTTTATTGAGGACATGATTTTTGATCTTTTTTCAGGAGTAAATATGTCGACCATCTTATATCACATCTTAAAAGCCTAATTTACTAAACCAAATAATATCTACATAGGCAAGTCTTAATATGACTTTTAATATATAAGAGATGTATGAAAGAGCAAGCTTCACCTAAATACATCGATATCTTCGCAGGATGTGGTGGACTTTCTCTTGGGCTATATAATGCAGGCTGGAAGGGGATGTTTGCTATTGAGAAGAGCAAACATGCTTTTGAAACCCTCAAATATAACTTAATAGATAAAAAAAATCATTTTGATTGGCCCGATTGGTTAGAAACAAAAGAACATGACATAAATGAAATCCTTTCTAATCATGAAGATGAATTAAAAAAATTAGCTGGTACTGTTGATCTTGTAGCTGGTGGCCCTCCTTGCCAAGGTTTTTCAATTGCAGGAAAAAGAAACAAGGACGATGAAAGAAACAAATTGGTAGACTCGTATGTTCACTTTATTGAGCTAATAAAACCAAAAATGTTGTTTTTTGAAAATGTCAAAGGTTTTACTTGCGGCTTTAAGGATGATAATGGTGTCATAGGTGAACCATATTCAAATAAAGTGGTTTCACAACTACAAGAAATTGGCTATAATATTGAACATCGGATAATTGATTTTTCAGAGTTTGGTATCCCCCAAAGAAGAAAGAGATTTATTATTGTTGGAATGTTGGAAAATAATTCAACTGGTTTTTTTGAAGATGCTTATAAGTTGAAAGACAAATTCCTTTTAGATAAAGGACTTGAGTACAAAGTCACTTTGAAAGAAGCGATTTCTGATTTAAAAACGAGTCACGGGGAAGTGCCATCTCCTGATTCCAATGGGTTCAAAAATGGTGTTTATGGGAAAGCGGAATCGGCATACCAAAAATACTTAAAAGAAGGATGTGAGAAAATAGTTCCGGACAGTCATCGATTTGCAAGGCACAAGCAAGAAACCATCGAAAAATTCCAATATATCTTGGACAATTGTGAAAAGAACAAGAATATTGGCGAAGAGACTAAAAAACTGTACAATTTAAAGAAAAGTTGTACAATACTCTTAGATGGTGATTCACAATGTCCCACATTGACAACACTACCAGACGATTACGTCCATTATTGTGAACCAAGAATTCTAACTGTGAGGGAATATGCTAGAATACAGTCATTTAATGATTGGTTTGAATTCAAAAGCAAATATACCACCGGGGGGAAAAACAGGGTAAAGGACGTGCCAAGATATTCCCAATTAGGCAATGCAATTCCTCCTTTGTTTGTAGAGCATTTAGGCAGTGTTTTGAGAAATTATATAAGTAATTGATTTAATGGTGTTTATTGTGAGTGACATTCCAAAAAAATCTCCGATTGAAAATACATCTCATTTCAAAACAAATGTCCTTTTGAAAAGTATTATCGGTAAAGATCTTATTATTAACGACAACATTGCAGTAATTGAACTTGTAAAAAATGCTATCGATGCCGGTTCTACAGAAATACAGATTGAATTTAAAAACTTAATCGCAAATTCTGATAATTTTACTGATTTAGGTCCGGAATATGATCTCTCAGACACATCCAAAATTATCATTACTGATTTTGGTATTGGGATGGATGTTGATGACATTGAAACAAAATGGTTGAATATAGCCTATTCTGAAAAAAAGAACCGATTAAGAGAGGATGGCAAATTATTTGCTGGTGCTAAAGGTGTAGGCAGGTTTTCTTGTGACAGGCTAGGCGAATTTCTTGATATATATACAAAGAAAAAAGGCAAGGTTATAAGACACTTGCACATTCGCTGGAGTGATTTTGAAGTCGATAACGAAGGTGATTTGCAAATACAAGACGTGAATATCTTACACCATGATATCTCCGATGAAGAATTTTTCAAGCTTACTGGCAAAAAAACCTTTGAACACGGAACGATTGTAGAAATTTCTAAGCTCCGGAGTGAATGGGCTCACTTGCAACCAAGAAAAAAGATGTTGGATTCGTCCACCCTCATAAAACTCAGGAATTATTTGGAAAAACTTGTAAACCCATACCAAAACATTGATGGTGAATCCATAAGTATATTTTTAGAGGCAAAAGAATTCCTTAAACAAGACAATAAATTGCTTGAGTACGAAAGAATAAATGGTCCTGTAATTAATAAGATATTTGACAAACTTGACTTTAAGACTACTTCAATAGAATCTTTTATTTCTGCTGATGGTGCAGAGATAATTACAGTCCTAAAAGACAAGGGGCGAATAATATTTCGTTTGAGAGAAAAAAACGTAAAGTTTCCTCTACTTAAGAACATAAAAATTGTTTTATTTTTCCTTAGTCAATATGCCAAAATATATTTTAAAAAGCAGACTGGAGTTAGATCTGTTAACTTTGGTTCCATACATCTGTTCATTAACGGTTTTCGAGTCACTCCGTATGGCGATGAAGGAAATGATTGGCTTGGATTGGAAATTCGAAAAGGGCAAGGGTATGCTCGTTACTTTGGGACAAGAGACATTGTCGGATGGGTTGAGATTAATGATGATTCCAATGATTTCCAAATAATATCAAGCAGGGATGGGTTAGTAAGAAACCACAAATACATGCAGTTGACAAATGGTAGTGAAAGCTATTTTTACGACATTTTCAGGAAACTTGAGAAGTATGTTGTTGATGGTTTACAGTGGGATCGTATATCAAAAAAAAATACATCTGAAAACGAAGACTTTGATGAGCTTTCCAACCCAGAAGTGAAAAAATTTATTACAATGGTTGAAAACAAGATAAAAAAGGGGGAAGAAATTGGTGAAGATGAAATATATGGGGAAACTCAAGATGAGAAAGATTTGAGAATTATAGGAATCCTATATTCCATATTGAATACAAAACCTGAAAATATTTTAGAACTTTACATCAACGAAGAGCTTATACACTTATTAGCTGCTGAAAACAAAGAAAAAGTTCAACAAATATTCAAAGATTTCAAGAAGATAGACACGAAGTTAATCAGCGGCAATACTACTAAAGTAATTAATGAAGTCAACTCGCTTTTTGAAGAAAAAGAAAAAGAGCTAACTGAAAAATCAAAAAAACTTCGAGACGAACTTGAGAATCGAAAAAAAATAGAAGATGAACTTAAGCAGGCAAGAATTGAAGCTTTCAGGGCAGAACAAAAAGCTAAAAAAGAACAGCAAGAGCGAGAAAAAGCACAAAAAACGGCGGCAGACGAATCTAAAAAGAGAAAAGTTGCTGAAAAAGAAGTTGAAAAAAAGGATTCTAAAATCAAATCGCTTGAATCACAAAACTTATTCTATAAAAATTCAAAAGACCAATCTAAAGAACAACTAATCAGTTATTTGCATCGTACTGGTACAAAATCTCTTGCTTTAGGTAATTTTATTAAATCTGCACTTAGGGAAATAAATAAAGAAAAAACAGATTTGAATAAAATAATTGAAACGATTCAAAAAATTAATTTTATAAATGGCCAGATTTATACAATTGTAAATATTGGTGCGAAAGGTGGGATAACTGATAAACTTAATAAAGATAAAGTTGACATTATTAATTTTATTTGCGAATATTTGTTAAATATTTGTATTCCATACAATAAAGGAATACGGATACATGTTATTGAAAAAGTAAATCTTGAATTCAATAAATCTTTTGATCATTTTAATATGAGCTACCTAATAGATAATTTCATCAGTAACTCAATGAAAGCTAACGCTAAAAACATTTATTTTTATATTTCAATGGATAATGAAAAATTGAATATAATAATTAAAGATGATGGGGATGGACTTCCTTCTGCGGTATTAGATCCATCTTCTATATTTGAACCTGGCGTACGCTATTCCAAATCTTCAGGTAGTGGTCTTGGGTTGTATGATGTAAAAACAATACTAGGGGATATTGGTGGCAGCATAAGCGTTGAAAACAGTAATGCGATTGGTATGTGCTTTAAATTGGTGATTGAAAATGAGACTTAGGTATAAAATACTTATATTTGAAGATGATCTGGAGTGGGCTGACAGTATTAAAGAAGAATTAATTGAAATTGTGGAATCAGAAGGCTTTTTAATAAATCTTGATGAAGACATAAAGCATTGTACTAAAGAATCGGATTTTCGAGGGGACTTCGATAAATACGATATGATTTTAGTTGACTATGATTTAAAATCCGAATATGGGGACCAAATTATAGAAAATATTCGAAATCATCAAAATTTCACAGATGTAATATTCTATACTCAAGGAGGCTCTAATTTACTCAAAATCCTTTATTCCAAAGAAATACAAGGGATATATTGGTCACCTAGAATTTACTGCGTAGATAAATTCAGTAAGGTTTTCCAAAATTCAGTTAAAAAGGTGTTGGATCTAAACAATCTACGAGGACTCGTCATGGCTGAAGCATCTAGATTGGATGAACTCAAGTCGATGATTTTTAAGAAATCTTTTGAATATGATTTGATTGATAGGATTTTTTATGAACAGCGTTTGTTTGGTCCCAATAGAAGTATGTGCAGGGATAACTACATCGATTCGGAAAAATATCTTGATAATAAAGTATTGAAACCAATTGCTTGTGAAGATCATACTTATGTTAATGAAAATGAAGAGATGTTCATGTCTAAAAATTATTTTTTTAAATTTGACTTAAAAATCAAAGCGTTACCATATTTACTCGATACAATTGAATCTAAAATTGTATTTGATCCTCAACACTATGAAACAAGTATACAAAAAAAGAGAAACGATTTAGCACATGCCATTGAAGATGAAGAGTCTGATGCTATAACTTGTGGTGACTATATATTCACTCGAGATGAATCTAAAACTCTTTTTAATGACTTGAAAGATTATAATGATTTATTTGAATCAATTCTCAAAGAAATCGAAATAAAGGGTAATACTTAAAGGATCTTCAACTTAAGCAGAACCCCGACTGCCAATACCCTTTACAAGTGAATACATCAGGTACACCACAGACATGACCAGAACGATCGTAGCCCCTGATGGCACATCAA
>DQIO01000315.1 GCA_020793555.1 Methanosarcinaceae archaeon
TACTTTTTTTGAGATTTGATTTGTCACTTTTTTTATCAGTGGCATCAAACCTTTGGGCAAGAACAATATCTCAAGTACCAGTACTACTCCTAAGATCAACAATCTGTCAATACTCATACCCCAAAGTCCCATCTGTTCCCACATGAGGTTTATAACCAATGCACCTACAACGGGACCTCCTATAGTACCTATACCTCCGCTTATTGTCATGATAATCGGCATAAAGGAATTGTGTATGTTAAACATCTCGGGATTAATGAAATAATTGTACGGAGCAAACAATGCGCCTGCAAACCCTGCCATGAAGGTACTTATCATAAATGCTATCAATTTATATTTTGTAATATCAACACCCATCATTTCAGCCTCTGTCTGGTTTTCCCTGATAGCCGCAAAAGCGAAACCTATCTTTGACCTGATTATCACATGGGTTGTAAGTATTGTTCCCACCATAGCAAAGAAGAACAAGTAATAATATTGATCTCGCGACACAAGATCCGGAGAAAAAATTCCCAGACTGCCACCAAATATATCCGGGTCTATGTTGCCGGATAGACCTATGAAACAAAGTGCACCGTTTAAAGCCTCAATAAAAACTGATGACTCATTTACTATTGCGACCATTATGATGGCAAACCCAAATGTGACAAGTCCCAGGAACCATTCTTTTAATCTGACACATATTATACCTAAGAATAAACCAACAAAGGACGCAGCCAGTGCACCTGTTAACACTCCAACCACGGGTGAGGCACCGTTTATGATTAAAATCGTGGATGCAAAACCTCCGATTCCCAAAAAAGCAGCATGTCCAAGAGATGCCTGTCCGGAATATGCCAGAAGGTTCCAGCTTGATGAATACATGATGTAGAAAAATGTGAGAACAATTATTCTGGTAAAGAAATCATCGGTTATTAACAGGGGAAGTATTAGTCCGATTATTACCAGTGGTATGTAACCCGAATATGGGGAAACTGCATATCTGCGAACGAGTTCTTTCACACTCATCTTAGTGATCCTCCCCGAAAAGACCGGTTGGTTTTATGATCAGTACGACAATCAGGAGCACAAATGCCACTGCGTCCTTCCATGCTCCCCCAAAATAGAATATAGTGAAATTTTGCACCAGTCCAAGCATTAATCCTGCGATAATAGCACCCGGAATGCTGCCAAGACCACCTATGATAATCACTGTGAATGCCATTATACCGGGAATGGTTCCCATATATGGATTAAATGGTGTAAGAATGCCGGCAACTGTGCCCGCTGCTGCAGCAAGGGCTGATCCTATGCCGAAACTTAGCATATACATGTGATTGACATTCACACCCATTAACATGGCTGCCTCATGGTTCTGGCTCGTGGCTCTTAACGCCCGACCTACATCGGTTTTTGTAAGGAATAAATATAAAGTGATCAGTATTAATGCCGTAAAGACAATAGCTATAATCCGGTCATAAGTTATATTCAACATTCCCAGATCAAGGGTTATTGAACTAAATGAACTATCAATTTTCCTGATGTCGTCTGTCCATAATTTTACAGACAAGTTTTGAATAATATAGATCAATCCCAGACTCAAGAAGATCTCGTTCAGTTTTCCAGTGCCAAGCACCCTTCTGAAACCATAACGTTCTATTATGACCCCAAAAATGCCCACCACTATCATTGATATAAACATAATAAAATATGGATTAAGTCCTGTGTAGTGATATATCCAAAAGCTTGTAAAAGCTCCCAGCATCATGATTTCACCGTGGGCAAAGTTTACCACTTTCATAACACCGAATATCATGTTCAGGCCTACTGCCATCAGAACATAAATACATCCGGCAGTCAAGCCCCAAATGAATATTTGTATTAATGTAGTTATTTCAGCCATGTGTCAATAAATGCTCATAAATATAAAAAAAAAGCGGGTGGATTATTCATCCACCAATTTCATAGTTGTCAGGAAGTACGAAGTCCTGACTCTTGAGATCTTCGGGGAGGACTATGACAGGTAGAAGTTCTCCTGTCTCCTCGTTCCAGAACATCTGTTCAATGAATATCCTGGGTGATATCTCATTGTACTTATCAAAAGCGATATTTCCGCCTTCCATCAAAATAAGCATCTCTGGCTCATTAGTCTGTTTGATGGCATCGTTGACATCACTCCTGTCCATAGTACCGGCACGTTCAATTGCTGATTTTACCAGATAGATGCCGTCATAGGTATCAGCACCCATCATACCGGGCATTACGCCCCATTTGGCAAGATATGCATCCTTATACGGTCCCATCAATGGAGTGTAATCATCAGCATAAGGTGCAAACTTGCTCTCAAGCAACTGGCCATCACCCCATTCACCAAGGAGATTATAGAACGCCGGATCCTCGTTACATTCTACAGCCATGTAAACCGTATTAAGGCCTACATCCCTCTGACCCTGAATAAAGATGCTGGACGTGTCTTTCACAAAACCAACTGTGTACACAGCATCAGGTTTGGCATCTGCTATTTTGGTAAGATATGCGTGGAAATCAGTTTCATCTGTAGGATATTTCTCCTGTGCCACTAATTCTATTGACAAATTATTATCTTCAATATATGCTATACTGGAATCAATTACACCTTTTCCATAAGCATCGTCCCGGTATATCAATGCAAGTTTCAAATCCCTGTCTTCGGCAACCAATGGTTTGAGTTGGTCTACAAAAAACTGCAGAATAGGCTGTGAATAGTCATCAGTGGTTGAGCAGTAATGGTAGAAATAACTGGTGTTGATCTCTGTTCTTCTGGTTACCTGTGAACTGGATGCACCTGTTATGACGTATGGCACCTTCCCGGCAGCAGGCACCTGGTTAGCCAGTGTAACACCACTGGAGAAACCTCCTACAAGCACCACAACATTATCATTTGTAATCAATCTCTCTACCGCAGTTACGCCTTCGGTTGGTGAGGTCTGGGTATCTCCTTCAACCAGTTCCAGTAGTATTTTTGCCCCATATTCTTCGACAAATACACCGCCATCTGCGTTGATTTCTTCAACTGCAAGTATGGCAGCCTGTTTCATGTCATTACCTACATCAGAAGCGCCACCTGATAATGGTGCTACCAGTCCGATCTTTATGGAATCGGGTACTTCTACTGCTACTTCACCCGAAACCTCTTCAGTGGGTGCAGTGCAACCTGCAGTAAAAATTCCTGCAAGTATCAGTAATATAATTAATATTCTTCCTTTAGCAATCTTCATTATTTTAAGTTCTCCTGACTAAATTATATGTAATAAAACTATATTATTTGCAAACGAATTAATATATAAGTTTTTCGAGTTTGAGTGACTGTTGTATAATCTCGAAACCTTTGACAGATTTTCGTTTAACTCCTAGATAAGCACATCGATAAACTATATGCAATCGATTATATATAATATAAATATATTTAGTTTTATGCCCTTGGGACAATATTATTTTAGAAATCGATATGCTATGGCATTTTTGTTCCAAAGCATAATTTTATGAATCACTTATATAGAATGGAGTATATTTAATCATCTGCAAGAATTGCCAAAAATATTGGATGATTTGAATTGAGGCGAGGAATGAATACATGAAGGGCAGATTAATAACCAATTATGCTGAATATAGAAATTCAAATCACTTAGTTACCCATACCAATGACTTTTTATTTTATTCCGGATAAATTGTTCATGACAAGAAGATTAACCATAGAGAATCATTGATTTTCTCTGTATCCCTCTGTGGTTTTTCGAAGCGAAGGGAGAATTAATGTCGCCAGAAGAAAGCAGCAAATTGCAAAATTATCTTGATATTGTTGGGTCTTTAGTTGGTATTGTTGATAGGGAACAAAAAATCACTTTTGCCAATAAGAAAATATGTGATGTTACTGGATATGAAGCAGAGGATATTCTTGGAAAAAATTATTTTGATGCATTACTTCCGGAACGAATTAAAGAAAAGGTAAGAGCCGGTTTTGTAATGTATATGGCTGGGGAGCTTGAGCCGCCTGAATTTTTCGAAAATATACTTTTAACCAAAAACGGCGAAGAAAGAATAATCCTCTGGCATGATGTTATTTTAAGGGATGATGACGATAACATTATCGGTACTATCAGTTCCGGTGAAAATATCACCGAACGTAAGCTGGCAGAGGATAAACTTTCAAAAGCATATGAGGAACTTAAATCGCTTGATATAATGAAAAACGAGTTCTTATCAAATGTGAGTCACGAGCTTAAGACACCACTTATTTCCATCATGGGCTATGGCGAACTCATGTCTGATGGAACGTTAGGAGTGCTTAATGAACAACAGACAAAAGCTATGGAGGCAGTTGTTCGCAACTCTGAACGGCTAAAGCGTTTGATCAACTCCCTTTTAGATTTGAGTATTGTACAGGACGAAAGGGCCAAATATAGATTTGACCCACTTCAGATCAATGAGATCATCGATAGTGCGATTTTAGATATTTCTACACAGGCAGAGAAAAAACAAATTGCTATTGAAAAAAACATACATCCCAATCTAACTTTGATAAATGGGGATAAAGATCACTTAATACAACTTATAATCAATTTCATAGATAATGCGGTTAAATTCACACCTTCGGGTGGTTTGATAACAGTAACGGTATGCGAGGAAGAGAACGACATACATATTATGGTGAGTGATAATGGGATCGGTATTCCGAAAGAGGCAATACCAGATGTGTTCAAGCTGTTCTACCAGATCGATGGCTCAATGAAGCGCAGGTATCAGGGGACAGGAGTGGGGTTGTATCTCTGTAAAAAGATTGTTGATGCACATAAGGGAAGTATATGGCTGGATAGTACAGAGGGCGTCGGAACGACGATTCATGTGAGCTTGCCATGTCAAAGTGCATGAAATTATGAAACAGGTATTTCATTTTATTTTTATTATCTTTTTGAGGCTTTTTATTATCTTCTGGAATGGTTCGTAAAACCACAGGGACACTGATAGAAACAACGACCTTCTGCGACCTGCACGCCAAACAGGCGTAGCAGGCACTCAACACTGTAGTAGGTGTGTGTCCTCTGCGATGAATATTTTTTACCATGACTGGCAGATTAATCTGTTCATCTTTAACATTGTGTGGGCAATATCACTGTTCATCCCCTTCGAATATTTATCCACTCAATGTTGGGGAGATCCATTAATCTTTTAATATGGACTATGATGATTGGTTCTGTTGCTATTGGTTTTTAGTGAATCGTTGAATGCTCAAGTTTAAATCGCACTAAATGTGGTAAATAAGCAATTGCTGCAGAAAATAAGAGCAAAATAGAGTGTTGGTTCCGCAGCTGCAAGCAAATAGCAGGAATGATCTTTCTTACATGCCCTGATCTTTTCAATATAATAAAAGCTATAAAGAATTGCTAAAAGAATCACGAATGAAATCATGGGAATTAGATTAGAGTATATGCCATAACATATCATTAGTATTGTGATGGCATTCAGATTTTTTAAAAGATTGAACTCTTTTTGATTTCCCAGCACAACCGGAACGGTTTTCAGTCCTTTTTTCGCGTCTCCTTCCACATCCCTTACGTCAAATAGGATTTGAATAATAAATATTCTCATAAAAATAAATGCAGTGATCAGTATTGTCGCGGACGTCAACGGAATGGAATAATAATAAAATAAAAATACTACCAGCAATGCCCAAACAGATGAAACATAAATGTTTTTAAATGCGACAATTTTTTTGGTCAGCAATTTAAAATGAGAGCCGTAAAGCAAACCAAATACAAGGATCGTGAAGCTGATACACATCGTGAGAAAATTGCTGAAATAGAGTGAAATGATACCGGTAATTAAAAATGAACCATAAATAATAAAAGATGTTTTCTTTTTATTCTTGAAATGTTCCGCTCTTTTTGAATTTGTCAGTAAGTCGTCACTTGCACCTCTGGAATAATCATAAAAATAAATTGGATAGAAAATAAAATAGATGAGTGCTAAAAAATCCCAGGTGATGGGAATTTTAAAAATAATGGCGCACATGGCAACAACACTAATTGCACCCAGGGCTAATAAATGCCCACTGTAAATAAACTCATTCCAAATTGGATTGAGAAGTTGTTCAACAGCGAATCCGTTAGTCTCATTTTTTTCATAGTATCCGTAGTTCAGTGTCATACTATTCTCTCTATATGGACACCTACATATATGCCATGTTCACCGTATCAATATTATGGCCATAATATTAATAGCATGGGCGCAATATTGAAAATATGAACATAATATTTTCCTGAAATTCTATAAAGCACTAAATGGAAATTGTCGGTTTTGAGGCTGTCTAACAATTGCCGTAGTCAATAAAATCATTTGGAGAATAGGGATTATGTAGATGGAATATTTGGAAATATACATTTACGTGGAAATCCCTGTAACTGTAATTAGACCGTTTGTTATGCTTTGAGGCTTATCAGTTCACGTGTCGTATATGCCTAACTTCTATCTTTTCAACTCTCACCCCCAAAAAAACAACATCGAAATGATTTAATAGTTAACACCAATAGTATCACAAAAATTTATGGATGGGCAGAAAAACATGGTGCTAAAAACAAAATTTCCATTTTCATTATTCAAACGAAACAACAACGAACAAAAATTGTGCACTTATAAAGCAAAGCACACCAAGAACCAAAAGTCAATACTTATCAATTGCAGGGATTGTGACAGCGACTCGACATTAAACAATGAAGTATGTCGCAGAAATATTTTTTCAATCCTTCTGGCAGAACCCCTTGTTGACAGGATTGTACTGTCCCACCTATATGAAAGGGATTATGAGGGCAGTGACCTCAAACTGCTTTATGCGTTTGCGCGATTTCAGGATTACCTGAACTCTTACAGCAGTGTAGAAGTCGCCGCAGGCGACTGCACACAACCAACACAGCAGGAGTGTGTGAACAAGCGAAAAGAGTTAATCAATTCCATCATCGAAACCGCGCGAAAGGATCCGGTAAAGGCATATCACACTCTTTTGCAACCGATTGATCCGGCAGGACTTCAGCCCACCGACCGATCAGACAATCCCGAATGCATAAACTGTATTGAGAATTTCACTGCAATCTTTGATGAGATGAAGGATACAGCATCCCAACTAAAACACAAAAACGTTTTTGCAAATTTTAATCTTGACAGTGATATTGATAATACGGAATTTGACTATGACAAACATGTTCAATCCCATGTCAGACCTGCATTCTCCACATCACGAATCTACACCGAACCGCCCGAAAACACGACATTTCTGGAATGTTATGATGTCAGGCACAACAATGGGCGGAGTCTGGAAGTGTCGATATATGAACTCACAGACAGGCCCGAAAAACTGTATGTCATAACGCCTCTTGAATACAATCTAAAGCCAGAGGAGTTGAAACTCATCGAACGGGTGCGCAAAAAGATGATACGCCATCGCCCCCATGACCTCAACTTCGCCGACCCTTCAAATTCAAGAGAATACTTCAGGCGCATGGGAAAACAAATGCTGGTAGACGATGCCAAAGTGCATAGTAGTGCGTTGACACCTTACCAGATAAACACATATTCCGACCTGCTGGCAAAATACACAACCGGATTGGGGATACTTGAAGACCTGCTATCTGACGAGCGGGTGACAGATGTCTACATCAACGCCCCTGCCGACCTGAATCCTGTGCACGTGGTAATGGATGGGGACGAATGCGCCACCAACATATTCCTATCACAGGACGACCTCGATTCTATGGTATCAAGGTTCCGTGCCATCAGTGGTCGCCCTTTTGGTGAAGCAACGCCCGTGCTTGAGATGGAACTAAAGGATTACGGGGTACGGGTCTCGGTCATCGGCGACCCACTCAGTGCCAACGGGCTGGCGTATGCGTTTCGTAAACACGCACGCACCCCATGGACGCTTCCAAGGTTGATAAACACTGGATCGATCACTCCACTGGCTGCGGGCTTATTGAGTTTTATGATGGATGGGCAGTCGTCCGTACTTGTTGCAGGAGATGTCGGTGCAGGAAAAACATCACTGCTTTGCGCAATGCTCCTCGAAATACCGCAAAAATACAGGATACTGACAATCGAAGACACACGCGAAATACCGATCAGTGACCTCCAGCAACTTGGCTGGAAAGTACAGGGCATGAACTCACAATCCGCGATCATCAAATCAAGTGTTGAGATCGCGCCCGATGTTGCCCTGCGTGCAGCACTGAGGCTCGGAAACTCGTCCCTCGTGATAGGTGAAGTTAGAGGACCCGAAGTTGCAGTGCTGTATGAAGCAATGCAGATCGGAACCGCCGGAAATTCTGTCATCGGCACAATACACGGTGCATCCACAAAGGCGGTCTATGAGCGTATCGTCTACACCCTTGGTGTACCGTCGGCATCGTTCAAGGGCACGGACGCTGTTGTCGTGTGTTCAAATACCAGACTGGGCGGAAGCATGACAAAAACAAAAAGAGTGATTCAGATCTCAGAGGTCAACAGTACATGGGATGACGGTGCGGATTACACTGAAGTGTTCTCTGACATCCTCTCATTCGATGCATCAATAGATTCACTTGTTTCCACAGACATTTTAGACCGCGGCCAGTCAGAATTGATCAGCAAGGTTGCAAGGAAATGGGGAATCTCGATCGATGCCGCATCACGCAACATCAGGATGCGGGCAAAGATAAAGGGAAGAATGGCTGAGGCAGGACGTATCAATCCTGCACTCGTTGAAGCCGATGTTGTAAGTATGTCAAACAATATGTTCTGGCTGTTCATGGATGATGAAAAAACAAATCCGAATGGGCCTGATTATCAGAATATTTACAACCGATGGTCTGAGTGGTTTGATAATTTTTCATCAGGTTACATTACAACATCTGAATAATGGGGGTGAGATAGGTTGGAGAATGATCAGAATGGGACCGGGAATTGGTACTTGAGGTCTTGTAAGTTCACATCCCGCAACATTGCAATGTTCAGATGGCTTGTTGGGGATGTCGATGCATTCGCCAAAAAGTCAGAACAGGCGGTTAGCCAGGAATACAAAGATGCTTTAAGTTTCACCGGTTTTGATGTTGAACCGTTCGAGACAGCCTTGTTCTCATACGTGGGTGCACTTGGTGCACTGGTTGCTGCGCTGCTTATTGATGCACTGCTGTTCCAAATAACAACATTTGAATCCAATGTATTGGTCATGGTTGCTGTTCTCACAGTAGCGGTACCGCTCACTGTGCTTGTGTACCTGAGTGAGTATGTGAAGATACATGCAAAATTTATGAAAGTGCAATCCCTTGGCGATATTCCAGAGGTCTTGAGTTATATCGTAATGGCAATGAAACTCGTTCCCAACATGGAGCGAGCGGTATTGTTTGCTGCAAAGAACTCAACCCGCCCGCTTGCAAGAGACCTTAAGAAGATGATGTGGAACCTCCAGATCCGTGCTTACAGTAGCATGGACGATGCTGTTGTGGATTTTGCGAACCTGTGGGGCAAAGACAGTGAATATTTCAAGAGGGCACTGCACCTTATCAAGAGTTCAACGAGCGAGCCCGATGATGCGCAGCGCATCATCACACTCAACCGCTCGCTTGACATTGTTCTCGATGGTACGAAGGTGCTCATGGATGGATTTGCGGCAAAACTTAAGACACCAACCTATGTCCTGTATTCGATCTTCATCCTCATTCCGCTCGCGCTTGTGGCACTACTCCCTGCCGTGACGGTTGTAGGCTTGCGGTTCAATATCTTTACGCTCGTTATTGTGTATGACATTGCACTCCCGCTTCTGACATTTGTATATGCGGAATACATCCTGATGCAACGTCCGGCTGCATTCACTCCGCAGTCCATTCCCGACACTCATCCCGGGCTTGCCAACATTAAAATGAAAAAACGGGTGGCGCTGGTCGTGGCTTTGGTTATCGGGACTGCGATCTCCATTTCCGGCTATGTTATGGTGTATCTTGGAAATCCTCACGGGATAATTTCCACGGGTACTCTTGAGGGATTTCTGCCTCCAACACTCCTTATTTTACTGGGAATGGTTGTTGCAATTGCGATATATCTCAATGCGGCATACGCCCCATACAAGAAAATACGTGACAACATCCGGAAGATGGAGCATGAGTTCGCAGATGCGCTTTTCATACTTGGCAGGCGCATTTCTGAAGGCAGGTCGGCAGAAGAAGCGTTTGCGCATACTGCAATGACAATGAAAGGTTCATCCATCGGGGATGCGTTTGGAAAAATATCGACCAATCTTATCAGTATGCGGGCAACCATTACGTCTGCGATATTCGATGAGGATTTTGGTGCGTTCAAGGATATATATTCAGACAGGATCACGACAACGATGTTGCTCTTTGCAGAGAGTGTCCACAAGAGCCATGAGGCTGCTGGTGTTGCGATCATCAAGCTGGCTGACCATTTAAAAGAGTTGCAGGAGGTTGAATTGAACATCAAGCGCTCTCTTTACGATATGACCTCCACAATGCGCTCAACTGCAGCGATCTTTGCGCCGCTTATCGGTGGTGTAACCATTGCGCTTTCCGAAGTTATCCAGAAGATCTTGCAGAATGTGGCAGAGGGTCTTTCACGCCTTCCCCCGAACATGATCCCGGGACCTGCACAGATAAATCCCGAAAACCTGAACCAATCCATCTCGCCTGACCTGTTCATGCTCTCGGTAGGAGTATATCTAATGCTGGTTACGGCGATACTTACGCGTTTTTCCGGGACGATCGAATATGGTGGCGATAAGCCGCAGTTGATGTATGACCTCGGGCAGATGCTGCCGGTTTCGGTGATTGTGTTTACGGTGTCTGCGATTGCTTCCAGGTTAATCTTCAGGGGGTTGATCTGAGCATCAGCAAATATTTTGTCGTAGTATACACCACATAAACATTATCACTTCAGTGAAATCGCAAGTCTCAGTCTTGATATCCTTTCCAGTATACTGTTTCTTGACTCGTATCAAAAATAAAATATATAGATAATTAAAATTACATTTATAGCTACTGTTCCAATTAATACTAGATTGCATACTCTAGAGAATGTTAATTTGTATCCACTGTGTTTTTTATCAGGATATATGTTAAGATTACAATTTTCTCTTTTAGCAATGATTTTATCGGTTCTACCGTCATTGATTTCTAATTTCACCGCAGTTTTTTTATTGTTAAGTTTTAGTAAAACAAAATTATGTCCATCCGTTAATTTTATAGTCTTACCATCATCGATTTTCTCAATGTTTTCTGCTACTGCCCAATTAATACAAAATTTCGCCTTCAGGAATTTTATGAGTTTTCTGTTGTCGTTTCCAGGGATTTCATCCCAGCTAAACGAATACGGCGATTTCTTTTTTCCATCGAACAAATATGATGTATAACTGTACTTGTATTGCCTGACTGTATATGTGTCAATGTCGATTTTGTTGTTAAAAAAAATGTCCTCAATCTTTCGTAGTCGATTTATCCTAACCTCATTAAATTTGGCAAATATTTTCATTATAAGCCACCAGACAAATGTCAGAAATATAATTACAAATGCTCCCATCAAAAGTTGAACTATCAATGTTTTAGATGGTAACGTATTGAGTGTAGAAAAATAATCTTTTATAAAATATCCTTGCATCGCAAAGATAATTGGTACAAATATACTGGTTACGATCCAGGATACTTTATGGTTCTCCCAGATACTTTTATGTAAATTATCATAATTGAATCTTAAAAGGTCCCTATCCCGGTCTTCGAGCGGTCTTTCCATTAACCACACCCCCGATTTGAATAAACCGACAGTTAATTAGTATACAGTGCATAAATGTAGTTTTGAAGCTATTTTAATGTATTGTAGTCTAAAACAATGAATGGTCATATCTTTTAATTATCAATAATCTGAAATAACGAAATGGGGACACAAAGATGACACATATAAAAGCTGCCTGCATCCAGATGGATATTTCGCACTGTTCAAAGCAAACCAACATCTCTAAAGCAATTTCAATGGCAGAGAATGCCACATCCGACGGTGCAAAACTGATTGTGTTGCCAGAAGTATTCTCTACCGGTTTTTGTTATGGCAACATTGAGGAAGTATCAGAGCGTTCTCCGTATCCGACGATTGAAGCATTGTCGGATTTTTCAAAAAAACATGATTGCATTCTTATAGGTTCTATTCTTGGGGCAGAGGTCGGTGATAAAGAATCACTGTTGTATTCGAATCTCGGTTTTTGCATTGAATTCGGAGATCTTGCCGGCACTTACAAAAAAACCCATATTTTCGGGATGGAAAAGTCGTATTTCACAAGCGGCGATACAATCCTTCCGATTAAACTAAAAAAGAGCGACATAACCATTGGTCTTGAGATATGTTACGAACTCAGGTTTCCTGAAGTGGCAAGAAAATTAACTCTTGCAGGCGCGGATATTCTTATTACGATCGCTGAATTTCCAGACCCAAAAGTCAATGTGTGGAAATCGCTTGCTACTTCCCGGGCAATAGAGAACCAAATTCCCCATATTGCCTGCAACCGCTCAGGCATAGACCCGTATTCGTCATTCTTTGGCGGTTCTATGATCACTAATGCATGGGGTGAGGTCAAAGCAGAAGCCGGAAAAGATGAATGCATAATCATGCATGACATTGATCTGGATGAAACTAATAAAATTCGTAAGGCAGTTCCACTATTTAAAGATCGGCGTTTGGATATATATTGATTTTTATCAATTTATCCATAAATTCTTAATAATATTACACTGGTAAGCACCAAGATAACAAATAAATACTTACCACACTTAACAGAACTATTAAACAAGTGGAACGGATGCAATAATTCTATCCCCCGCTTACCCTTAAGGTGAAGCTATGAATGTAAAAGATGTTATGAATTCAGATGTGGTTTCTTGCAAACCGGATGATGAGATAAGCAGTGCAGCGCAGCTTCTAAAAGAGCACAACATAAGCGGGCTTCCTGTGGTTGCCGAGGGCAAGGTTGTCGGGATCGTGACTGAAGCAGATGTCTTGAAGTTGCTCGAAGTGCCAGAACATGGGGGATTATGGTTGCCGAGCCCGTTCGAAGTAATAGAGATTCCAATTCGGGAACTGATTAACTGGGAAGACACAAAACACATGCTAACAGACATCGGGACAAAACCGATAAAGGAAATCATGGAATCTGAGGTCTATACAATATCCATGGACAGTTCAATTGAAGATGCTTCATCAATGATGATAAAGCATAAAGTAAACAGACTTCCGGTTTTGGATGACGAGACGCTTATCGGCATCATCACGCGCGGCGACATTATTCGCGGGCTTGCTGAAGCGTAAAATTCGATATAGACATGGACTTAGTTTTAGTGTCAGGTGGCTAATATGAAACAGGTTGACGGTGGGGTATGTGCTGTAAAAGGTGTTCGCGCGAGTGGGATCAAATTCGGGAAGATGGGACTTGCCGTAATCGCAGCAGAAGGCAGCGCAGCAGGAGTATTCACGCGCAACAAGATCATTGCAGCGCCTCTAATTGTTACTCGGGAGAACCTCTCAAATAATGGTAATGGCAGACTTGCGGCTGTCATTGCCAACAGTGGAAATGCAAATGCATTCACAGGCGAGCAGGGGATTACAGATGCCAAAAAAATGGCGCATATCCTTGCCGAACAACTCAATGTGCCGGAAGAACTGGTCGCTGTGGCATCCACAGGAGTCATAGGCCGTAAACTTGATGTGGACTGGATTAGCGAACACGTCGGCGAGGTAGTAGAAGCACTCGACAGTACGCCGGATAGCAGCAATGCAGCAGTACGTGCGATCATGACCACTGATCTTGTTGAAAAGGAATCGGCTGTCGAACTTGAAAGCGGCGTGCGGATCGGTGGGATTGCGAAAGGATCGGGCATGATCGAGCCGAACATGGGCACAATGTTATCATTTATCTACACAGATGCATCACTTCCTGCCGATGTGCTTGAGAAATGCCTCAAACAGTCGGTTGATAAGAGTTTCAACATGATCGTAGTCGATGGAGACACCAGTACAAATGATATCGTGCTTTTGACCGCAACAGGCGCGTCATCGGTTGAGCCGCAGGTTGAGGAGTTCCAGATGGGACTTGACCATGTGACAGTCGATCTGGCAAAGATGATCGCGCGCGATGGTGAAGGTGCCACAAAATTGATCGAAGCGCAGGTTAAGGGCGCAAAAACAGAAAACGATGCAAGGATTGCAGCAAAAGCGATCGTGCGCTCACCGCTTGTAAAATCTGCAGTGTTTGGAAAAGATCCGAACTGGGGGCGGGTTATTGCAGCAGTTGGTTATTCCGGTGCAGATATTGATCAGGATAAAATATCACTCACATTTGCAAGTGGTGACGATATTGTACTTCTTGTAGAATGCGGGAATATTCAGGATTCATCAACCGGTGTGCTAAGTTCACTTGAAAATATCATGGCGCAGGATGAGATTATTATAATGGTCGATATTGGACTCGGTGAACAAAGCGCAATTGCGTGGGGTTGTGATCTGACGTATGATTACGTAAAGATCAATGCAGATTACACGACATAGTACCAATATAATTTAATATAGCGTAATATCATTGTATGGATGTAACTAATAGTTATATTGAGGGCAATCTATGCATCTTGCACAATGGGAAAAGCATTATGATGAAGCATTCTCTGACATAAAGAAGTCATTAGGCAACGTAAGGGGTATGTTCGTTGCCTACAACAGCAATATTGATGCAATAAAGCACATTCGTGAAAAAGACATTTCTAAACTGTTGACACTTGTTGATCTGGGTGAGGTTCAGGAAAAGGTTGTGAATTATCCACGCGAGATTGCGTCACCGGTTGATTTTCTGTCACGTTTGATCATAGCGATGCGTGATGGTAAAGCAGCCGAAGTTCCTACATATACTTCCGATATTCATGAATGGCTGACAGATAATCTTGTTTTTGATGATGCCCGCATGGGTGGTCAGGCAGGAATAATCTCCAATCTTCTCGCACATCTTGGTATCAAAAAAGTAATCAGCTATGTGCCATGGCTTTCCATGGAACAGGCAGAGTATTTTGCAGACCTTCCAAACTTACTGCACCCAATATTCGAAAACGGAAAACTGGTGCTCAAAAATCCACGTCATGCATACAATCCGGAATTTAAGCCAAGAGTAAACTGGATAATCGAGTTTTCAAAAGGGCTTGAGGTCAAGTATGGGGGAGAACATTTTGTTGTTCCAAGGGACAACCGCTTGATCATATCATCACGTCCGTCATGGATACGTATTGACATGAGCAGGGAATTGTATGAACATATCCCACAACTCGAAGAAGATGTTGACGGCGCAATCCTTGCAGGATACCAGATGATCAGGGAAAAATATGAGGACGGTACAACGTATCATGAATATGTCGAGCGGGCTGTCAATGTTATAGAACGGCTCAAGGAAGGGAATCCCTACATACGCATACATGTAGAATTTACATCGATCCAGAACAAGACTATTCGCAAAACGCTGCTTAAGGACATCGTTCGCCAGCATGTTCATTCGCTCGGGCTTGACACTGTCGAGGTCGCAAATGCATTGAATGTTCTTGGGCATGAGGAACTTGCATATTCTGTGATCAACAAAGGTGAGAACGGTATCGTATCACTATACGAAGGCGCGGTGCGGCTGCTCCATGATCTTAAGCTTGAACGGGTGCATGTTCATTCACTTGGGTTCTTTATCTGTGTGGTATCAAAAGACCATCCACTTGATGTGGAAGGACATAGGACTGCATTGCTATTTGGATCAATACTTGCCGCTGCACAGGCATCGCGCGGTTCTACTGAACATCTGGATGACGCTGCAACGGGACTTGACGTTCCAATTTCGGAAAATGGATATAGGGAACTGGAAATTCTAGGGAAGTACATGGTGAGAAGGGAGATCTGCTCAATGGATGATTTTGTTGATGGGTGTATCTGTACCCCAACCCATAATGTAATTGTTATTCCATCAAAAGTCGTAAAAGACCCAATTGCGACAGTCGGAATTGGAGATGCGATATCGGCAGGTGCTTTTGTGGCTATGCTTTCTAAGATGAGATCTACAAAATTATAATGTCAATTTCAAGGAGCATGTTTTGATGAAGATACTCTGTGGATACAATGTTAATATCGATTCGGTATGCAGTATCAGTGGGGATGATATCTCAGACCTTTTAAGTTCGCAGGATATGGGTGAAATTACTGCAAAAATTGAAATCCCACCAAATGCAGTTAATTCGGTTTCTGATTTTGTTGCTGGACTTGTGTTATGCATGCAAAGCGGAATCGGGGCCGAGTGGTTGATACATGAAAAATCGGTTTTCGATTTTTTGAAGAATCGATTTTTTGATATATCTATTATAAGAATGGGTGGCAATGCCGGAATTATGGCAAACGTTATGTCAGAGATGGGAGCCGATCTGGTCGTTCCCAATGTTGTGATGCCTTCAGGAACACAAGTGGCCTTGTTTTCAAAGAAGTCCGTCATGTTGCCACAGTCCAATGAACTGGTATCCAAATGTTTAGATGAGTTGGTGCATTTTGTTTTTGATTTCAAGAAAGGCGAGACATTTTTGCTTAATAATAATGCAGTTACGGTACCAAGGGAGAACCGTTTCATAGCAACGTATGACAGTGCAAATATCGAGCTTGCCGTCAGCCCTGATTTTGAAAACTATGCCCTTGAACACATAAAAGAGATGGATGGTGTTTTGCTTTCGGGTTTTCATATGCTTATGGATGTTTATCCTGATGGTTCTACATATGTTGAAAAACTCAACAGGACAGTTGAGCAGGTGGTAACATGGAGAAGATCGAACAGCAGTTTGAGGATGCATGCTGAATTCGGACATTTTTTGAATAGTGATATTGCTTATTCCGTGTTTTCAAAATTGGCGAAACATGTTGATAGTATCGGAATGAACGAGGATGAACTTGCAATGCTTTCCGGTACGCATGGTGTACCTGCACAGTGCATTTTGCAGATGGATGCATGTTCGATAATAGATGCCACGATTCGATGTGCGTCTGAGTTTGGGGTCAAAAGGATGATAATACACACACGGGAGTTTGTGCTCAGCGTTTGTGCAGCAGATATTGCTGATCCTTCTCTGGAACTTGAAGCAATGGGTTTTGGTGTGAAATGCGCGGCTACTTTTGCCGCAACCGGAAAACTTGAGGGTCGAGAGTTTGTTGAAGCGGAAGCTTCTGCTCTGGATGAAAGCATTTTCGGCAAGGCACAGGTGCAGGAAGTGCTTGAATACATCCGTGGAAAACAATACGGTAGTGGAGTTGCCAGTAAATACAAAGGACACATGGTTTGTGTGCTGCCGACAATTCTTTGCGATAATCCTATCGCTACAGTTGGGCTTGGTGATACTTTCTCATCCGCTACATTTTTAAGAGAACTCGAACTGCATAAGATGCATGTATAGTTTTTCGGATGTCGATCTGAATCTTGACCACACGCTTGATTGCGGACAGGTTTTCAGGTGGAGACGTGAGGACGTGGATGGGTTTGAGTGGTGGGTTGGTGTGGTGAATGGTGATGTTATTCGCGCAAGGCATGACATTGAAAGTGGTACTGTTCTTGTAGATTCGTCTCTGCCGCATGAATTCGTTGCATCTTATTTCAGGCTGGATGATGATCTTCCGTTGATATTGGACAGCATTGACAATGACCGTTATATCGGGGAGGCGATTCAGAAATATCATGGGCTTCGCCTGGTACGGCAGGAGCCGTGGGAGTGCATAATCTCATATATGCTTGCGACGGCTTCGAGTATTCCTACTATCAAGAAAAGAATATCACTGTTGAGCCGGATGTTTGGTGAGAAGATCGGTGAAGGATTTTATAGTTTTCCTGATGCGACTTCACTTGCAGATGCGGATGAGTCGGATATATGTGAGTGTAAACTTGGATTTCGTGCCGGAAGGATACAGAAGGCTGCACAGCAGGTGGCTGATGGGGAGTTTTGCTTTGATGAGTTGTTCGAAATGAATTATCCCGGCGCAAGGGCGCGATTGATGGAGATAGTGGGGATTGGTGAGAAGGTTGCGGATTGCATTCTTTTATTTTCGCTTGATAAGATGGAATCTTTTCCTGTGGATACGCATGTGAGGCAGGTTGTTGAGAAATATTATTCGAGTGATGAATATTTTGACGGTGTTGTTGATGCAAGTATTAAGCTTAGTAACCACAAGATGGGTGAGTGGGGACGCAGGTATTTTGGGGAGTATTGCGGGTATGCGCAGGAGTATTTGTATTATTGTTGGAGGATGCGTGGGTGATGGGGAGTTTCGTGCTCGTTTTAATTTCGCTCAAAAAAGGCGCGCTGCATGGATGTGCGTAGTGTCACAAAGCCACAATAACAATAAAACAGCATGATTGATAGCGATATATGCGTATTATCCAGTATACTCGATAAAAAGTATAACATTTCATCGAGTATGGTAGAAATATATAAAAGCATGTGGCACCATATTACCCCTTATGGAACCTGTTGGATATCTCACGGAAGTAAATGAATGGTGGATGAGCGGTAGCGTTGACCCCATATTCCTGAAGGAATACCAACGGGATGAATTACAGCAACTAATAGAACTGCTTGACCAAGAACGTATTACTGCGGTCATCGGTCCAAGGAGGGTAGGAAAGACAACTCTCATGTACCAGTTGATAGACCACTTGTTACGATCCGGCACAAAAAAAGAGCATGTCCTGTTCATATCAATGGATGATCCACTGGTTAAGATGATGGACGATCCGCTCAAGACCATAATTGATGAATATCTGGAGAAAGTCATCAAGAAACCGATACGTGAAGTTGAAAAACTATACGTGTTCATCGATGAGATACATTCCCTTCCCGACTGGACATTGTGGCTTAAAAGATACTATGACCTCAAATACAACATCAAATTCATAGTCACCAGTTCAAGTGCAACACATCTTTTGAAACATTCAAAAGAATCTCTTGTTGGCAGGATAACCGAACTGAAGGTCATGCCGCTTAATTTCAGGGATTTTATCAAATTTAAAGGGCGAGGCGACCTTCTTGAGCTTTATTCCGAAAAGGACATCTTTAATCTTGATGTAAAGGATACGATATTCGAACTGACAAAATTCCAAAATGAACTGGTACTGTATTTCAATGAATACATACTATGTGGCGGTTATCCCGAATATCACTCTGCAAAGGACATACGCACATGGCAGAACCTTCTTATCAGTGACGTGGTCGAAAAAACAATATATCGTGACATTGCCACACTCTACAAAGTAAAAAATCCCCAATATCTTGAAAATATACTCACTTATATAGCCCAAAACAATTGCCAGACCACATCACACAATAGAATCGCACAGGCACTTTCCATCAGTACTGATACAGTAATAAACATGGTTTATTACCTTGAATCCACATATTTCATTGGAAGCCTCTCCCTTTTTTCAAAAAACGTGAAAAAACGAATACGCTCAAATCGCAAACTCTTTGTCATCGATTCAGGACTATGCAATGCCTTGCTTAAGACCCGTAGCATAAAAGATGAAAATATTGGATTACTTGTTGAATCTGTGGTAAATTCTAATATGCTTGCTTTAAAAGAATCCGGGCAACCCATATATGTGAGGGATATTTCCTATTTCACTGACAAACAAAAGCATGAAGTTGACATTGTGCTGAATATCGGCGGAAAAATAGTGCCTTTAGAAGTGAAATACCAGAACAATATCTATGATCACGACTTCAAGAATCTTCGTTATTTCATGAATGCACAGGATCTGGGTTTTGGAGTGATCGTTACTAAAAACTTGTTTGAGATGAAGAGGGATATCTTATGTATTCCTGCATGGATATTTTTGTTGATATTCGCAGATCAAGTTTCATACAATCTCGATTAACGATCAGTCTTGGATACGAGAAACATGTACTCGAAAAACGAATAACAATATAAAGATTGTAACTATTCAGCTATGCATAAACGTTGTCG